>DXYE01000179.1 GCA_019415985.1 Clostridiales bacterium | reverse complement strand
TGGATACTTTTTTCTGTTTTCTTACTATTGCAGGTTCATTTTACAATGCGCCTAATAATTTGGCAAGTAAATAATAAAAGATTCGGAATTCCTATTGACTATAGGGACAGAAAATGCTATAATTTAGTTGTAATCGAAAGTAAACTAATACCGCTGAAAGGAAGTATCCTATGAAACGAATCACAGTAATTCTTTTATGTATTCTGCTTTGCATCAGCATCGTAGGATGCACTGCAAATAACAGTTCTACCACATCTTCCACGACTGCTGCGCCAACAGCAAATGCATCGGAAGCCGCCGACAAAGAATGGCAGAGCAACACCGCTAAAACAAATATTGAAAGTTCCGAAACAGCCGGCGTAAGCAATGAAAGTATAGCCGGCACAGCGGAGACCTCCTCTACCGATAAGGAAGTATCATCCGTAACCGATAGACCCAGCTCATCCCACGAATCTGAAAAAGCTGACACTTCTAAGAAGCCCGATACTTCTACCAAAGAGAAAAAGCCGGAAACCTCTGCTCCTACTGAGAGTGAGAAGAAGTCTAATGAAACCAAAGCTCAGGAAACAAAACCGCAAGAGACAACCCCATCGAAGGATGAAACACAACCTCCTGAGGAAAGCAAGCCGACTGAACCAGAACAGCCGGAAGACCCCTACGCTTATCCATTTAACATCAGTCAAATTCGTCAGGACTGTATCGCTCAAGGCAAGAGTTATGGATTTAAGCTTGATGAAAGCCTCACACCTAACAATTCAAGTTGGTCGGGAGCGGAAACCGCAAATGAAAATGCGCAGGGTGCTCGCCTAAAACGATTTCTCAGCGAGTTAGTCGAATATTACAGCCCCGCATACCGTAAATCCATGGGGCTGTCCGAAGCCAATATCACGGCATTCAACATCTATGTTGAAGATCTCGGCAACGGCACCTATCGCATCTACTTTTTATTCCTCCTCTAAACATAGCAAAATCGCAGGACCTCCCATTTGAAGTCCTGCGATTTTCTTATTCTTGCGTATCATACACTTGCAGCATCGGTTCGCTGACTTTTTCGTAATACTTCTGCATGGCCTGTGCGGTCATGGTCTCAATAAAAAGCTGCACACGCCGAAGCAAAGGAAATAGGTATTGTTCCTGGATAAAGATTTGTACCTTATCTACAATTCGTACCGTTCCTTCCTTAACCATTGTGCCACCTTTCTTTGTGATAAAAGGCTGACCCCAGCCGTTTCCAATCTCAAAGATAAACGGGAAGCCCATATTAGCGGAATATGCCACACGGAACGAAGTAACTCTACGCTCTGCTGCATTTTCGGGATTGATATACTTATCGTAATTCAAAATCTTGATATCGTTATATATCTCCCGCACCTTAGTTGCGTTCTCGCACTCTTGTTTGGCGTCTGCAAGGATTTTCTCGGTCTGTTTCATTCCTTTTTCGAAGGTAGGCTGCAAGCTTCCCACTAGCCTCTCAAAAGCCTCAGAAAGCTTTTTGCCGGCTTCGGAAAACACTTCATTGCGGCTGCCGGAAAACTGCTCAATCAGTTCACGAACTGCCATAACTTGTTCTGCCGGAAACACAGTCCTACGATACAGTTCAAGTACCTGATTAAGCCTTGCTGTGGAAAGCTCCCAGCGTTTCTTCTCCACTGCGGATACCTGTTTAACCTCACCCAAAGCCTCTACTAAACGGATAAGCTCTTCGGGTGAAAGATTATAGAACACATCCACCGCCGCATCGCCTATCCCCTTGCTGTAATCCTTCATACTGATTCGTATTCTGGATGTACGCAGATGCGGCCATGCCATGACTTCTGTGTCATAGCGGGTATCATCGATAAATTCAAGCAATGCTTTCTGCGTCTTATATACACCGATTTGCTTATAGTATGTTCCCGTAGGACCTCACCTCTTCCTATTCATTAATTTCTTTATACGGTCTTAGTTCACACTGCACAGTTATCGGCTCAAAATCGATAAGCATAAACTCATGCTGTACCTTTCCGGCAAAACAGTTTTCAAAGGGATACCCCAATGCCTCAATATCACAAGGCAGCTCTGCCCGGATATACTTATCAGCAAGAGAAAATCCAACGGCATTAAAGGACTTGCAAAACAGTTTCAAGTGACTTTTATCGGCTCCCAGCATTGAATGTCTTTTCGGTGCAGTATGAAGCTGTATTTTGAAAACAGGCTTGGGAACGCCCTCGCCAAACGGTTCCAACTTCTTCATTTCATTAAACAATTCAGGAGTCAAATTGTCTTCGGCAATTGCAACATCCCAATAAACAACAGGCGTCAAATCTTCATCTGTCAGATATTCTGCCTCCTTATTTAGCCTCTGACGAAGCTGTTGAAGAATACACTTATCAACGCAGATGCTCATACCGGCCGCCTGAGCATGACCGCCATATGCTAAAAACAAGTCTTCGCATTTCTTGAGTGCATTGAGCATATGAAACCCGGGGATTGAACGCCCGCTTCCTGTCCATACCGTTCCACTCATTCTGTCTCCTTTGGGAGCGAATACAATGGTCGGTCTGTTATATTTTTCTCGAAGATTGCCGGCAATCAATCCTGCAACTCCGGAGGGTGCACCGTCAGCCAACAGGACTAAGACCTTATCGCCCTGCTGGATGTACTGCTCTGCCTCAGATTCCATTCTCTCACACCAATCCTTTTGAAGCTCCTTACGCCTTACGTTGCCTTCCTGAACTCTTATTGCAAGATACCCGGCAATTTCCGGATTATCTTCAAGGAGAAGTAAAAGCGGAAGATCTGCGCCACGATAGTCCAGTCTGCCGGGAGCGTTGATGCAAGGAGCTAATCGAAAAGCAATATCCTCTGCTGTTATTCTGCTAAGGTCACCGTCATAAAGAGCCTTAACACCTTCACGCTTGTACCAACAGCTTCGCATTTGTTTTAACGCTCGCTTTACAATAGAACGGTTTTCCCCGATAAGCGGGGCAACATCAGCAACAGTGCCAATAGCCGCAAGGTCAACCAAGCTCATACCGTAGTCATATTCATCTATCTGCGTAAGCAAATAACAGGCGATCTTCCAAGCAAGCCCCGAACCCGTCAACTCTCGAAAAGGATAAGTTTCACCCTCTACCCAAAGGTCTATAAGAGCATCGGCATTCGGTAAAACATCACCGGGTTGATGATGATCAAGCACGACGGACATACAGCCCCGCTTGCGGATTTCATCAATTTCTTTATTAGCCTTTACGCCGTTGTCGATAGTAACAAACAGCTTAGCACCAAGGGCTATTTCTTCCTGTATTGCATACATAGATATTCCATAACCTTCAAAGATTCTATCCGGAAGTCTAACACACACATTCGCACCCAGCTTCTTTAAGGCGAGATACAGTATTGCAGCTCCAGACACGCCATCTGCATCATAATCTCCGAAAATACAAATTTTCTTATCACTGTATATATGGTTCCAAATAATCTCTGCAACCTTTTCAATATTTCTGATTTTCGCAGGATTATGAATGGTTTCGGAATATAAAAATTCCTCTGCTTTTTCCTTGCTGTCGATACCGGCTTTACTCATAACCAAAGAAGCAAGCTCTGAATAGCCTTCTGCCATCAGTTTTTTCGCACTCTCAGGTATATCTGACTTTTTCCACACGATAAATTCCTCCTTATTTTTTATAAATTTGCAGAGAAACTATGTGAATGAGGTTGTAAAATGGCAAGAAAAAAGCCGCCTGCGTTCGCGAGATATCGTTAAGGGAGAATGTATGTAGTATGTACCCGGAAGGATTTTACCTTCCGGGTACTGCTTTTTAGGCGGTTTTAGTTGTAGGGCGTGCGAGAACTTCGATGGCGGGCATTCCATTCTGCTCCGGCAGCTGGAATGCATAGTGGATGATAATTGGGTTTCCTGCTGTTCAGGAATACTTTTCCGGCTTCTCGTACACCTCAATCCTGCGAATAAATACCCGCAGCAGTTCGGGTGTCAGCTTGGGCATCTCGATATATTCCTTTGCTTTGTTCATGAATTCCTGTATGCATTTCTCCCGCATATCCATTTCACTGATGCGCTCAGTAATGGATTGCAGTTCCTGCCGCAGCTCTGCCTGCTCCTGTTCGTATCCACCAGCCATGACATCATATCGTTCCGGCGTGATTCGTCCGCAAACTCTGTCCTCATACAGGCACCGAATAATGTTGTCTAACTCTTTGATTCGCTTTTCAATCTGTATCTTTTCACGCTCCGCGGTTTTGTAGAATTTCTTCGCCTCTGCTTCACCGTTTTGAGTTGCCATCGCATAAAATTCTTCCGGTTGTTCTCTTGCAAAGGCGGTTACTGTTTTGAGGTTGTGCAGTACAATTTGGTCAAGCACATTTTCCCGGATATAGTGTGCGGTACAATCGGTTGTCCGCCTTTGAAATCCACCACATTGGAAATTGTTGTTTTCCGGCTTGATGGTTTTTCCTCTGTGCAGATATAACCGGCTACCGCATTCTCCGCAGAAAAGGTATCCGGCATATTTGTCCATCTCCCCCTGCTTGTCCGGACGCTTTCTTCCTGCAAAATGCTTTTGTACCAACTCAAAAGTCTTGCGGTCTATGA
>DXYE01000178.1 GCA_019415985.1 Clostridiales bacterium | reverse complement strand
CTGCTGCAGACCTATGCGGGCATGGAGCAGAAGGAGGCCCGGCTCGTCGGCTCCATCGCGCTGATCTTCCTGAGCATCCTGCTGACCGGTCTGAACGTCTACGATAATATCGCCAAACATGCGGGCGCGGGCACGCTGGTGCCCATCACCGGCTTCGCCAATGCCGTCGCGGCCCCGGCCATCGAATTCAAAACGGAGGAGCGTGTTATAATAACCCTAAGTCAGAAATGCCGCTGTTTCAGGTGAGTATGCTGATTTAGTCCAAATCTATCCCAAGTTAAGGAGGTAAGCGATATATAAGTAGCAGCTATATCAACATCATTCATTTAAGCCACAGGAAGCCGGATTGATTGCCACTCAATCCGGCTTTCATTATATATTGTATCAAGGCCAAAATGTGTGTCAATAATTTTATCAAAGAATAGGAGGATATCTCAAATGAGGCAAGGCGTATTGATTTATGATCAGGATACAGATCGTATGGATATTCGATTCGGTTTGGAAGACTATTACGGAGGACTCCATTGTGGTGAAACAATGGAAGTGTTTGTGAAGAACAAGTGGATTCCCACGAGAATAGAATTTGGTCAAGATTGGTATTTGGTTGGAATCAGGACAGCGTCAATCAACGGTTTGCGCGTCCGAAAGTGAATCTGTGAAATCTGCCGGGCAGTTTCTTGTCAATCAAGAGGCTGCCCTATTTTTATGCCCAAAATCGAAAGAAAGGAGAATGCCGCTATGAAATGCTTGAGAAAGTATCAATGGGTCAAACTCTCAAGAGCACACTTACCTCAGGGCAAGGGGTTAATGGGCCATTGGGCGAAACTTGCATCTCGCGCGGCATTCCGTAAAGGACAGGCCATCTACTGCGGCCATACAAATGAAGTTGTTCCCGGAATGTGGTCAGGCGGTATTGTCGGACTCAAAAGCATTTTAGTGCTAAAAAATCGTGCGCAGGTGTTAAGCGTGATGGACGAGCTGTCCGAACTTGGATATATCCATTACACACTCGATAAGAAAACAAAGAAACTGACCTATCAGATCAATGATTGGGTTGTCAAATGCTCCGGGGCCGAATGTATGGATGGCAGCGTATATGCAACAGAAGGTTACGGATTTCTCTGTCTTCCAAGGAGCATTACGCAAAGGCTTGTAGACAGAAAGCACATATTCGGCGAATCTGATGCATGGATGGATTTATGGTGCCATAGTGTGTGGCAGGATCCGGGCAATATATTTTCTTCTTTGGCACCTGTCGTTCAGTTCGGACGATATGGGGCCGTTTTAACTTTGGAAACCTTGGGACAGCGCTGGAACTGGGAAAAGACAAAGGTATGGCGATTTCTGCAAAAATATAAGGATGTCTTCACGCTGTATCGACTCCCCGGCTCTTATGGCTGTCTCATTTTTAATAGACTGTATCCGTCAGGAGCAGAGGTTTCAATGCCGTCACAGGCGAATGTTGTACGCATAATTGAGAAAATACGCATTTTAGGAGCGAATAAGCATATTCACGGTACGGATCACGAGCGACTGAACAAATTGGTTGCTTGGCTCAGCCAGAAAGCTTTGGATGCTGGTGCGGAACAAGCGGAGTCTGATGTGTGTGCAGGATGCGCAGAGGATCGCGTTGCACTTTCAGCCCCTATAATACGCGCGTATCTTTCTCAAAAGAATTGTAAGAACTGTGAATATGACTGCAAGGTAAGAGTATATCTCTCCTGTTCAGGTAATTTCAAGAACATTAGAGGACCTTGCAGTCTTTCCGATTTTGTCAGTCAGGAATTTAAAGCAAAGGAGAATCGATCACTATGAGTGAGAATAAAAAAGCAAAACAATCTGCGTATGAGCAGCAGGAAAGCAGGCTTTCTGCGCAGTCAGTAGCATTCATCAAACTGCTTACACAGCGAGGTATTCTTGGAGATACTGAGATTGATGACGATAAGATTCGACAAGCGCAAAAGGAGAAAAAGCGCCATACATATCACAACACAGAGAAGCTTTTACAGCATTACAGAGATATCGTGTGGGCGCTGGAGTGTTTCCCTTCGACGATTGTAGAGGAACTGGACCGTCCCCTGGATGATTTGGATGCACTCATCAGCTATGTGGATGTGGAAATGAGCCTCGACAACAGAAAATTGGAGAGCCGCATTGAGAGCATCAAGAAATCAAGACTACTTCTGGATCGGGTAAACGATGCGTTGACGATTCTGAAGAAAAAGCCGGATAACGGTGAGAAGATGTACGAGCTTATCTATCTGACCTATATTGCCCCGGAAAAATTGTCACATTCTGAACTGCTGTACCGTCTTGACATTTCTTCGAGGCACTATTACAGGCTTCGCCAGCAGGCATTTGGAATTCTTTCCATTCGTCTATGGTCGGCACCAGTGGCCGAGATGGATTCATGGCTGGAAGTGCTTAACCTGCTGGAACAATTATGCTGAAAATGAAATGGCACAAAAATGGCGAAAAATTGGCAAGTACAATGCCGATGACACGCAAATGAAAATGAGCTATACTTGTATTATCCCAAAGTGGGACCGAGCAAAAAGCGCTGTTTCTAAGGTTGATAAAGCCTTATAAACAGTGCTTTTTCTTTCGGAAAAATATAAGGAGGTACACAGTATGGCAAGTCAAATCAAAAAAGGCAGGCAGTATCTGAAAAATGGATACTGGGCGATGGTCGGCGCTCTTTCAGCAATGATCATCTCCCTTCAGCCTGTTATGGCAGACACGATTTGGGATCGCTTTTCCAACATTATGCGAGATATCTACGGTCAGCTGGCAGGTATCAGTACTATTGTTGCAGTCACTGCAGCCGCCGTGGCGCTGTTGGTAAGAATGATATCCCGAAATCAAAGAGCTGTTGACGAAGCGACATCCTGGCTCAAACGAATTGTCGTTGCGTGGATCGTTTTGAACTCGTTGGGTTTTGTAGTGGCATACCTTCAGCCGCTGGTATCCGGCGGACAGTACACGGGATGATCCTCCGATTCCAGCTAAAGGGCAAACGGATTGGAGGTGATGCGCTATTTTAGACTGGATTTTTGAAGGCATCGCCAATTGGATTGCAAACATTGTCAGCCAGTTGATGGACGCAGTGTCCGGAATCTTTTTGTCGGCACTTGGAACCGATTTAACGGTGATGGAAGAATATTTCCCATTCCTGTCGAAGGCATTTGATATTATGCAATATACTGCGTGGGCAATGCTGTTTCTGATCACTGTTTGGCAGCTATTCAAAGCTTTTGGCGGACCGATTAGCGAGAGTGAGCATCCTCTCCAACTGATTGCTCGAAGTTCTATTTTTGCATTGCTGATTGGATATGCCAAACCCATTTTTGAAATTGTTCTTGATATTGCGCGAGCGCCGTATACAGCTCTGATGGATATACAGATGAGTGCGGAAGATTTCACATTCGCTGGTGTCGAACAGGTTCTGATGAGCGGTATTACAACGCTGGTATCGGTAATCACTGTTGTCGGACTTATTCTAATGCTGATCCTACAGATTTCACTGGGCTGGAACTATTTCAAGTTGCTGCTGGAAGTCGTTGAACGATATATCGTTGTCGGCGTTTTGTGCTATACCTCCCCTCTGGCATATTGTATGGGAGGCTCGAAAGCAACGGAACCGGTTTTTAAGTCCTGGTGCAGGATGGTGGGTTCACAGCTGCTGTTGCTCGTACTGAATGTATGGTTTTTGAGAGGCTTTAACAGTGCTGTCGGACAGTTTATTGCGAACGCTGGTGCCACCTCAACGGGACAAGGAAATATCTTCTTATGGATGTTCTGTGCGCTGGCATTCTTAAAAACAGCGCAAAAATTCGATTCGTATCTGGCTGCAATGGGCTTAAATGTTGCCCAAACTGGATCCGGCATGGGTATGGAGCTTTTGATGTCCGCTCGTGTACTTACAGGTCTTGGCGGTAGCGTTAGAAGTGCAGGCAGTGTCTTTCATAGCAGTGCAAGCGCTCCAGGCGGCGCTACAGCAACAGCCTTTGCAAGTGGTTTTGCGAGCAAATTCAAAGGCAATTCGTATGTTAGAGACGCAGTGGTAAATGGCGGAACCCGCATGGGCGCCGGCGGTGGTCTCGGATTTGTCGGAAGGGCCTTTGGAGGTATGGCTGCTCGAAATGGTGCAACACTTACGGGAGAGTCTTTTTCGTCTGTGGCTACCCGAACACCGAATGTTTCTGGCAGCATCGCCGGAGATATTGCAGACCGGAGTCTTTCTAACTATATGCCGCAGTTCTCAGGACATAAGCTTGGAAATACGCAGATTTCAGGAGGACATATCAGTACCACGGCAACTGGAGCAGACGGGAAATCCTCAAATGTGGATCTGTACAATGTCTCTCAGTTTGAGAAACCGCAGGGACCGCATTCAGTGGTTACAGCCTCCGATGGCAGTCAGTGGTATCAGATGGCAAATGGAGAAGGACGAGGTGCCTTTTATAGCACGCCGGAATTTACAGGCAATCCTGCCGAGGCGGCAGAGGTTGCGGCGACCTTCCCAGGAGCGGCAGAAGGTACAGTTCTTCGCTCTGTGGACGAGGGCGTTTTGGAGGCAAGTACAGATGCCGGAAATACAAACTGGTACAACAGTGCTTTCTATCAAGAGCCGGATGCTCCACATTCCATTATGACCGATGCGCATGGCGTAGAAT
>DXYE01000177.1:1946-4759 GCA_019415985.1 Clostridiales bacterium | reverse complement strand
CTTGTAGGGCTTTCGCTTTTTTTATTAAAAAACAAGACTTTTTTATATTTTTAAAGGAAAGTAACCGGAACCGCTTGACGATAGAATCGGTTATGAGGGGAATAAGAACCACTATGAAAGCCACCGCGGTTATCTTTTTCAGTATAAAAAACCATTGGAACTGACGCTTCTTCATGGACAAAAAACGATTGCATCTATATAACCGACTCCCGATTTTCATACCACATAAATTATTTGCCCCACTTCCGTTAAATTATAGACGCATTTCGACAGAAATCCGAAAGATATAGCATAATTTATTGTAGAGAAAACAAACCGTTATCGTCAGAGAGGCTGAATATTCGTAGAAATGGATTTGAGCGATGGGGGCGCGATTCGACATACAATTCATTCCGTTCGTACTATAATAGGGATAGAACAGGGGTGATGAAAATGGGGTATCAGGTTATCTATGGAGATGTGCTTTTCCTGATCAACTTCAGTATGGATTTTTTGACGTTATTCCTTGTGGGCAAGCTCTGGCATCTTCCAGCAAAAGTGCTTCCGATAACTGGTGCAGCAGCTTTGGGCGCCGCAACAGCGGTAGCGTCGGTGATCTTTGCCGGATCACAGACAGTTACAGCTGTTTTGCAGATTGCAGTATCGCTGCTTATGTGCTTCATAGCCTTTTCTGTGCAGAGCATTCGCACCTTCATAAAAATATTTGTATCATTTTACATAATCGGTTTGTTGTTCGGTGGCGGTATCACTGCTATATATTCACAGCTCGGTAAATTTTTCAAGGCGGAATCGTTCCCCGGAGCAATTGTACAGAATCGTCGCGGCATCTTTTTTATAGCTGTGATCGTGCTGTTCCTTCTATTGTACGGTATTTCACGCAGATTTGTTCGAAACGTTTCATCGGTACCGGTCAATACCGTTGTAAACATAGGCGGATGTCAAGTGCGTCTCAAATGTATATCGGACAGCGGAAACCTTTTGACAGAACCCATATCGGCACTTCCAGTAATTGTATGTCATGAAAGTGTATTGCGTCAGCTTCATACGACAAAAGAGGGATTGGCGGAAAAATTCCCGGCGCGGTTCCGTGTGATTCCTGTAGAGACAGCCAACGGCAGCTCGCTGATGTATGGTATTCTGGCAGATTCTGCCGTCTTTGAACAGGAGGGAAAAGAGATGATAAAAAAAGCGGTTGTCGGATTTTCAGACTCTGCCGGACTGCTCCGAATCAAAGAGCAGTGCGCCGGCGTCGTGCCTTCTGTTTTGCTTCAGTAAGGAAGACGAAAAGATATACGGCCGGAAAGTTTATACGCCGTCAGGCGGGAAAGGATGGAATTTGATGCTTGAAGAAAAAAACCTGAGACTTAAAATCAGTGAGCTGTTGAACAGAACAAATTTACGCGTTTTGGTTGGAAAGATGCTTTCCCGGCGGTATGATAATCCGCTTTTATATATAAATGGCGCAGACACGCTGCCTCCGCCCTTATCTGGTGAAGAAGAAGGCAAGATACTAAGCCAGCTCGAGGAGCATCCGGAACTGCGTAAGGTATTGGTGGAGAGAAACCTGCGTTTGGTTGTTTTTATTGCGAAAAAGTTTGAAAATACAGGAACAGGGCTGGAGGATTTGATATCTATCGGTACCATTGGACTGATCAAGGCCACCAACACGTTTAAGGCAGAGAAAAATATTAAGCTGGCAACATATGCCTCACGCTGCATTGAAAATGAAATATTAATGTATATAAGAAAAAACGGAAATACAAGACAGGAACTCTCCATTGATGAACCTCTTAACGTGGATTGGGATGGCAATGAACTTTTACTGTCGGATATTTTAGGGAGTGAAAACGACACGGTTTCGCAGAATATCGAGTGTGATGAAGAAAAAGCAATGGTGTATGCGGCGCTCCGCAAATTAAGCAAGCGAGAACAACAAATCGTGGATCTGCGTTTTGGTATTACCTCAGGAGAGGAAATGACACAGAAGGAGGTTGCGGATCTTTTGGGGATTTCACAATCCTACATATCGAGATTGGAAAAAAAAATCATAGCCAATTTGAAAAAGGATATAGGCAGCAGATTGTAAAGGCAATGCTGAAAAACGGGACGAACTTTATTTGATGACAACAGAATATTATATATACAGGATACAGTGTAATTCCGATAGGGATGCACCGTATCCTTTGATTATGCAAAAAAATATTCGAGTTAGTCCGTCCCTCTCCTGTTTTATATTATATTGATATTGCTCAGAATATCCGACAGTGAGCGGAAGACTCTGGACGGCTGTGAGGTGTATACGCCCCCTGTACACTTGTTGACAAAAATAAAAGGATTATGTTATAATGTAATATAAAATCAACGGGATCATGCACAGCAGAACAGCAGTTTCGGCATTTGTGGGTGTATTGGATTCGGCTGAAGATAACCGATGGATGTTAATGTATAGATTAGGAAAGAATCATGCAGGTTATATTTAACTCTTTTATTGGAAATGAAACGGTCAAGGAAAGATTGTATCGTACCATTCAATCCGGCAGGGCCTCGCATGCCTATTTATTGGAGGGCAGTGCAGGAAGCGGTAAAAAGACGTTGGCTTATCATATAACGGCGGCTTTAAACTGCGAAAACACGTCGGATACGGTCCCGTGCGGCAGTTGCCTGACCTGCCGCAAAATTTACCGTGGAATTTCGCCGGATGTGGTTTATACTTCTTTAGACAAAAAGGCCAAATCCATCGGTGTGGAAAAAATACGGCAAATGCTTGAGCATGTGCAAGTCGCGTCAAATGACTTGCAGATGAAAGTTTATAT
>DXYE01000177.1:0-1936 GCA_019415985.1 Clostridiales bacterium | reverse complement strand
AGTTTATATCATAGATCATGCCCATAAATTGACAGAACAGGCGCAAAACGCACTTTTAAAGTTGATGGAAGAGCCGCCTGGACGCGCCTTGTTTTTACTGCTTTGTGAAAACAGCAGCATGCTGCTGCCGACAGTCCGCTCGAGGACCCAGCAGCTTCGTATGGAGCTTTTTTCCGATGAGACACTGTATGAATACGTGATGGAAAACGAGCCTCTGGCTGAATCACTCCAGAGGACGGCGCCGGAGCGTTTGATGCTGCTTCTGAGATTGTCAAACGGGACAATAGGAAGTGCCAAAAGATATCTCTCATATACAGAAGACAAGCTGGAAGCGGACCCACAGTTTTCCTCTTATCAGATGACAGAGGAAACTTTGAAGATATTATGCGGAGATATGCATGCCGGAGGCGGCAGAAGCGTGTCACTGATTCTCGCACTGTCTGAGCGTATACGTGATCGCGATCAAGCCGGGGCATATCTGGATAAGCTCGCCGCCATGGCGCGGGATATCCTATGTGTAAAAAAGGGGCTTCGCAGGAAGCTGCTGTTTTTTCTGAATGAGGAAGATGCGGAACAGGCAGCGCTGCATTTCACGGAAGCAGGAATATCCGGTCTACTAGCGTCTGTCATTCAAAGCAAGCAAAGCTTGTCTGCAAATCCGAATCTGCAAATACTTTTGCAGAAGGTGTGTTATTCGGCTCTCGGCGCACTTGCTTAAAGTGTACGTGTTATATTATGAGCTGCCGTCTGAATAGAAAGTTTTGATGACACCCGGTCCTAGGTGTACCTCTTGAAAGGAGGATTGTAACATGAGTCCAAATCAAAGGCCTAAAAAAAAGCCGGTAAATAAAGAGCCGGAGGCGGAGAGAACGACCGCGGAAAGCGTAGTGGTTATTGGCGTGCGTTTTCAGGATCAGGGAAAAGTGTATGACTTTGATCCCGGGGATGAACAGTTCAGTGAAAATGACGCGGTTATCGTCGAAACGGCGCGCGGTATGGAATATGGCAGAGTCGTCATTGCAAACAGGGAAATACCGTCGAATAAAATTGTTGCGCCGCTGAAGCGGGTGATCCGGCGCGCAAACGAGGAAGATGTTCGTCATTACCATGAAAACATAAAGAAAAGCAAAGAAGCGTTTGAAATTTGTCAGGTGAAAATCGAAGCGCATAAAATTCCGATGAAACTGATAGATGTTGAATACACGTTTGACAACAGTAAGCTGCTGTTTTATTTTACCGCGGAAGGGCGGGTCGATTTTCGCGAACTCGTAAAGGACCTCGCGGCTGTTTTTCATACACGAATTGAGCTTCGGCAAATCGGTATTCGCGATGAAGCCAAGTTGATGGGTGGATTGGGCATATGCGGCCGACCGTTCTGCTGTAGAACCTTTTTGAATGAATTTGCGCAGGTATCCATAAAAATGGCAAAAGAACAGAATCTTTCACTGAATTCGTCAAAGATTTCCGGAACCTGCGGAAGACTGATGTGCTGTCTGCGATATGAACACGATGTATATTTAGATGAAATTCAAAAAACACCGCGTATAGATTCTCTTGTAGAAACGCCTGAGGGAGAGGGGATCGTAACGGAAACCAATCCGTTGGCAGGCATGGTTCGGGTGAAATTTTTAAACGGACCTTCCGATGTTCCACCAAAAGTCTTTCATAGAGATGAGGTCGTGCTGAAGGAGCAGTTCTCGAAAAAGAAATCAGATGATAAAAAACAGGTGAACAAGGGGAAGAAGGAAGAAAAGAACAACAGGGAAAACCAATAAACAAGCACCCTCCTCAGCCATCCTCATAAAATTTTAAATTTCGTTACATAGAAGACTGCCGCAGCAGAAGAATTAAATGGAATCTTGGGTTAAAAGTACCGTATTCGGGAGAAGCATCTCTGTGTTAAAAAAGGATTTGAATTTATTGTCAACCTGACGGG
>DXYE01000176.1 GCA_019415985.1 Clostridiales bacterium | reverse complement strand
GCGGTAAAAGCACCCTGCTTCACCTGCTTTCAGGTTTGGACAGACCCACATCCGGCAGCCTGACCTATGATGGTAAAGATATTTACAGTTACAGCGACAAAGAGCTGTCTGCCTTTCGCCGCAAACGGATCGGGTTTATTTTTCAGCAATTCAACCTGCTTCCCGTTCTGACCGCAAAAGAGAACATTATTATGCCTCTTTTGCTGGATAAAAAGCAGCCGGATGAAGCCTACTTAAAGCAACTCACGGAGCTGCTTGGTATTCAAGGGCGTTTGGATCACCTGCCCCATGAATTATCCGGCGGCCAGCAGCAGCGAGTGGCGATTGCCCGCGCCTTGATTGCAAAACCGGATGTGATCTTTGCGGACGAACCTACCGGGAATTTGGACAGCAAAAGCGGCGGCGAGGTTATGGAGCTGCTTCAAGGCGTGTGGAAGAAGATGGGGAAAGCACTTGTTGTAATTACCCATGACATCCGCATTGCACGGATGGCAGACCGCCAGTTTCAGATTGTAGATGGTATTCTCTCGGAGGTGACAGCAAGATGAAATCCTACCGGGCATTAGCAATCAAAGAACTGTTCGCACAAAGAGTAACTTCTGTTCTTGTCCTTATTGCGGTCATATTGTCCACGATGATGACAACCATCGTCGGGCAATCTCTCGGCGTCCTGACTGCCATGCGGGAACAACAGGCAATCGCGCTTGGCGGGAACCGCTATGCGACATTTTTACAAATGGACGCCGATCAGCTCCATGCGCTGCAACAGGATAAACGGCTTTCTTATGTAGGTGCTTCTATTTATCTTGGTAGTATGGAACTGACTTCAACCCTAAACCTTGGATTGACCGAATATCAAGGTGATAATGCGTCCATTTATCCTTCCAGCACAAATATCAAAGAAGGAAAACTGCCGCAGGCCCCGATGGAACTCGCACTTCCCGAAGATGTATTGCAGTATCTGGGCTTTGACGGAAATATTGGTGATACGATCAGTCTTTCGCTGGAAAAATCCCTTCGTCATAATATTGCAGACAGTTATTCATACACCGCAGAATTTGTCCTCACAGGAATTTTAGAAAGCAACTATTTGGGATATGTAAGTGGTACAGTTACCGGTATTGTTGGAGAAGGAACGTCCATGCAGCTCCTTCCCCAATCCCATATTTATTATAATGTGGATATACGGACTGCCGATAAAAGCGAATTTCAATCCATTGTTGATGACATCAACAGGAAACTCCAAATCCACGAATTGGACACCAGTTACAATATAGTCTATCTGAACGCAATGGGGATTTCTTATACTGCGGATTCCGAGGATGCCAATGACACCGGCTTTTCTTTTATGGCCGTTGCGGGAATATTGGTTGCCTTCCTGATCCTGTTGGCTGCTGGACTTGTGATCTACAACATTTTGAAAATCTCCGTATCTAAACGAATGAAGGGATACGGAACGCTACGGGCGATTGGTGGCGAGAAAGGTCAGCTTTATCAAATCGTTGTAATTGAAGTAATCCTGCTGTGTGTAATTGGTATTCCTGTCGGTATGCTTCTTGGTTCACTAAGTGCCAGCGGGATTTTGGCGGCAGCTACCGGGCTGATTTCGCCTGAACTCTTTTTGGTTCAAAATGCGACGGAACTCCAAGCGTTGATTGCAGAAAACAGTTCGCTGAAAGTGATTTCGTTGATTATCAGCGGTGCTATTACCTTAATCTTTGCCATGTTTGCCGCATTGCCGGCAGCACGGTCTGCTGCAAAAGTATCTCCCATTATGGCAATGTCTGGAACTAATTTGAAAATCCATCGCAGAAAACGCCGAACCAGAAAAATACGCAACTTTGAAGCATATTATGCACGGCTCAACTTGAAAAGAAATAAGGGGCGGACAGCAATAACAGTTTTGTCCCTGATTATGAGTATCACAGTATTTATTGCCTTGCAAGGATTTACGACAATACTAAATGCGGCCAGCGCCCTTCAGGAGAGCCATTTAGGTGATTATCAGATTACAAATGAAACTGTGGGATTTTCTGCGGATGCTTTACGTGAGTTGCAGGAAAACGAGTCCGTTCAAAGTGTGGCCGCTATTCAATTTTCTCTTTACGAGCAGAATGAAGCGGGCAAACCTGACGGCATTGATATTGGGTTTGCATTAAAGCCTGGTGAGACTTTTCAGGTTATTGGCCTTAATGATGAATACTGGGATTATTTTATGGGTTCAGAACTATCCGCGGATCAGCTTGAGGAACTAAAGTCAGGAAATGCTTGCGTGGTACGCAATCCGATCTCCGTTAGCTACGGCGAGGAACCGTTGGAATTTACAAGTATTGAAGCAGGTTCTACCATCTGTGTTGCAGGTGCAGATTTAGCAGTATTGGAAACGCTGGATGGTTATGAAGGTTATCTTGGTATCGGGAATGGCGGTTTTACAAATGGTGTTCAGGTGATTGTCGATGATAGCATTTACGAACAACTGACAGGGAAAAACACCTATTCCGAGTTTTTACCTACGCTGAATAAAGACGTAGACCGGGAAACCTTTGATACATTTGTTGAGGATTTTTGTAAGCAGACACCGGGGACAACATTCCTGTCGTATGAAGAAACCGACCAGCAGCTACAAGAGAGCTTTGCTCAAATTCAAATGCTGGCATGGGGGCTGATCCTTTTTGTCGGCCTGATTGGTATTCTCAATATTATCAATACCGTCTACACCAATATCCACACCCGAGTAACGGAAATTGGTATGCAGAGAGCCATTGGTATGAGTGCGTCAAGTCTTTACAAGACTTTTCTTTGGGAAGGTGCATATTACGGGATAACTGCTTCTGTAATTGGCAGTATTCTGGGATATATTTGTACGATCTTTATTGAGGCAGCTACCAGTGATACCATTCAGCTTGTCGCAATCCCTGTCGTGTCTATCCTCGAAGCAACCCTCTTGGCAGTAGGCGCTTGCTTATTGGCAACAGCGATTCCTTTACGGAAAATCTCAAATATGAGTATTGTAGATTCGATAGAAACCATCGAATAAGTCACTAAATCTAAATACGAAGTCATCCTGCCCCGCCCGATAGGGAAAGAAAAAAACCGTTGCCGGGCAGGTTGCTTTCGTACGCTCACTCCACATATCCCAGCGGCGGTTTTGAGAGATCAAGACCGCCGCTTCTCTTTGCCCGGTGCAGGATTGGCGGCCAACGGAGGGAATTGTATGAAAGAGATTATTGTCATCCGTACTTCTGACCCAGACGGAAGTATCTTTCGCTCCATCCTGGGAGCCTTACAGGGAAAAGATGTTCAGATTCTTCATGCCGCTGACCTTGATCCTTCTGCCCTGACTCTGGGAGATATTGAGATATTCCCAGAGCAGCGGCGGGTCACGAAGGCCGGTGTGGAGATCTGCCTGAACTACGGAGAGTTCTCTATCCTTTACTGCATGGCCCGCTGCCCTGGGCGTGTATTCAGCCGGGAGCAGCTTTACAATGCGGCCTGGGGCGAGGACTATGAATTAGGCACCAACACCGTGGACAATACGATCTGGCGCCTGCGGAACAAGCTGGAGCCTGACCCAAAGCACCCCACCTACATCAAGACCGTTTTTCGGGTGGGATATAAAATTGAAAAATAATCCTAACAATGTACTGAGTGTAGCTTCAGCAGGCTACACTCAGTATTTTTAGTAGGATCTCCGTACTTTACCTTATCCAGGTGTATTGCCAGTCGTATCAGGAATTCTGAATAACCAGATTTGTGTGTGGCTATTGACAAGATAACACACTTATGCTATTCTGATAACAGCGTTACCGATATCAATGTTATCTAAAGGGGTGATAGAATGTCGTTGCCGGATCGGAGAATTGATCCCAAGATACTTAAAAGTGCAGAAGAAGAATTTATGGAAAAGGGGTTTGCAGATGCCTCCTTGCGGGAAATATGCAAAAAAGCCGGCGTAACAACAGGAGCCATGTATAAGCGATACCCTGGCAAAGAAGCTTTGTTTGAAGCAGTAGTTGGTCCAACACTTCAGGATATTGAGGAGATGGCGCTAAATATTGAACGGTACGATTACGAGCAGCTGGCACATGGCAAAATGCAATCCGTATGGGATATGTCAAGCACAACACTTAAAACGATTGTGCATTTTTCCTATGAGCGATACGATGGATTCAAGTTGCTCCTGTGTCGTTCGGAAGGTTCGACACACGCAAATTTCTTACATGATTTCGTATCTCATCATGCAAAGCAAACGGTCAAATTTTTAGAGGCAGTTACCCAGCAAGATGATAGAGACAGCCAGATTGATGAAGAGGAAATCCACATGCTGCTGACAGCGTTTTGGTCTACGTTGTTTGAGCCAATCGTTCATGATTTGCCTTTGGAAAAAGCATTACGCCACTGTGAATATGTGGCAAAACTATTTAACTGGCAAGCTATTTTTGGCTTTTAGCTTAATAGGCTAAAAGCTAAAAAAATCCGCGTTGGTTAGCGACCGCTAACAAGAAAGGGGAAAACAATGGAAAGTAATACTGCAAAATTTAAAAAATCAGACAAAATGAACGTTCGCGATTACATAACCGCCGCCATCTTATATGTGCTTATGTTTCTGGTCTATGCGGGAGTTGGCGCACCCATTGGTATGACCGTCGCTGGCAGCTTGTTTGTCTTTGCGGCCTGTGCAGTGGTTTGGGGAACCATTTTCATGCTTCTGTTTACGAAAGTGAATAAGAAAGGAATCGTCTTGTTGTTTGGGTTAATTTGGGCGGCAATGCAGCTTATGAGTTTTTGGGGTGTTGCTCTGATAATTGCCGTTGGCGCGGTGATCGCTGAACTTTTCTGGCGCACATTGGATCGGCACAA
>DXYE01000175.1 GCA_019415985.1 Clostridiales bacterium | reverse complement strand
CATAATGCGGATTATGTTTCATTTCGTTAATCGAGGGAGGAATCAGATATGGCATTGGCAAAAATAATCAAATACGAGGGGGACAATTCCACCTTCGTCTGGAAATCCCCGATTGAAGATTTTAATACTTTGTCTCAGCTTATCGTCCATCAATCTCAGGAGGCAGTTTTTTTCAAAAACGGTCAGGCTTTAGATTTGTTTGAGGCTGGAAGATATACGCTTGAAACACAGAATATCCCGCTGCTCAGGCGTTTTTTGAATTTGCCTACCGGCGGAAAAACGCCGTTTCACTGTGAAGTATACTTTGTAAATAAAACACAGCAGATGGCGATCAAATGGGGTACAGACAGCCAAGTGCAGTATATGGAGCCTACATACAAATTTCCATTGCAGATCGGCGCTTCCGGTGAAATGACGCTTTCTGTCAACGATTCCCGCAGGCTTCTCACCAAACTGGTCGGAACAGAATCCAGCCTGACACAAAGCGGGCTGGTTGCGCAGTTTCGCTCTTATCTGATGTCTAAAATCAAGCCGTATATTGCGGCGACGATGCAAAGCGCTCCCTACAGTATTTTTGAAGTGGACGCGCATATGGACGAATTTTCATCTGCTTTAAAACGCGCGTTAACGCCGGATTTCAATGAATACGGAATTAGCCTTGATAAGTTTTTTGTTACGACGATCGCCAAGCCGGACGGCGAAGCGGCTTATGAAAAATTTAAGGAAATACATATCCGACAATATGCAGATATCGCAGAAGCAAAGCTGAAGCAGCAAACCGATGTCATCCATGCTGAAACCGAGGCGCAAAAGACCGTCATTGAGTCGCAGGCAATGGCAACAAAGCGTGCACAGGAGGGATATACCTATCAGCAGGAGCGGGGCTTTGATGTTGCAGAAAAGGTTGCCGAAAATGAAGCGGTTGGAGAATTCACCAACATGGGCGTTGGCTTGGGCACGATGGCGGGTGTCGGAGGCGCTGTCGGCGGCATGGTGGGCGGTATGATGAACGACGCCATCGGACAAACATCTACTCCTGTACAGACCGATGGTGGGCTTGACGCTTTTAAAATGAAGTTGAAAAAGCTGAAACTGATGAAAGAAAGCGGCATTTTGTCTGAAGAAGAATTCAATGCCGCAAAGCAGGAACTTCTAAAAAATTTATAAGGAGAGTATGACAATGAGTTTTAACAGAAAAAAAGGGATATCCGCAGCGGCGGCTTTGATTTTACTGGCTTTATTTAACGTACTTGCTTTTCTTCTGCCCACGGTACGCGGTATTACGTTTTGGCTGGGTTACAGCTTCGTGACTTTGGCTGTCGTTTTGTTTGCGGCAGTTATGCTGTTCCTTTTTGACTCAGAAGACAAAAAAAGAACCTTTTTGCGCCTTCCGTTGATTTCCGTTGCATGGATTTATCTGATCCTGCAAACAATCGTTGGTCTTTGGCAGATTTTTAGTCCGGTATTTCCCTATGTGCCGGCGCTGATTATCAACGGTTGTCTGGCAGGATTTTTTATTATTATCCTTTTGGCTTCAAAAGCCGCCGGCGAATCCATCGAAAAGCAGGAAGCGCACATTGCGGAAAAAGTGTATTTTATCAATAATATGCAGCTTCTTCTATCGTCTGTCAAAACAGATGATGAAGAGGTTGCTCAAAAAGTCAATGCTTTATCGGAAGATATCAAATTCAGTGATCCCATGAGCCATTCCATGCTCAGCGAACTAGAAAAGCAAATCGAAGCAAAAATCGTTCTTTTAAAATCAGACGCTACGGACAAAGAAAAAGCAATGGCGGATATCGAAGGTATCAGCGACCTGTTAAAAGAGCGAAACCAGAAATGCCGAATGCTGAAAAATGTGAAGGAAGATAAAAAGCCCGAGGACTCTTCCGGTGTAAAGTATGTAGCTGTGACCGTTGGGATTTTGGGAACATTGGCAACTGCTGCATTAGTTATCTGCTTTGTCATCGTCCCAAATAACACCTATAAAACAGCTATGTCATTGTATGAAAACGAGCAGTACACAGAAGCCATTACGGCATTTGAAGGCTTGGATACTTTCCGAAACAGCGATGAAATGGTAGAAACTGTCAAACAGGCGGTAACTGAAAACAAATACTTACAGGCAGAAGAATGCTTTAAAAACCAGAATTATCTGGATGCCATGCAGCTCTATTCTGAGCTTGGCGATTACAAAGACTGCAAACAGAAAATTGAGCAGATTCAAAATCGACTTGCAACAGATAACGCTGTTTATTACAGTACATATCAAAACGAGCCAATCGCATGGCGCGTTCTGCAAACGGAAGATGACAGAATGCTGCTGATAGCGCAGGAAGCCGTATGTGAGTTACCGTACAACGATGAAATAAAAGATGTCACATGGCAGGAAAGTTCCCTTTGCAACTGACTCAATAATGAATTTATCCATTCGTTTTCCGAAGACCAGCTGGCCGGTATTTTGACGACAAACGTTGACGGCGCTGACTGCAAGGTTTATCTGCTCAGTCAGGAAGAGGCAGAAGATTTGGAAGATGAATCGATCCTCTCCAGCGAAAAAGATTGGTGGCTTCGCACTAAGGCCGACGTAAACGCTGTGTATGTAACAGCGTCCGGTGAGATCGTTGAGGATGGTGACACCGTTGTTCGTGCCAAAGATGTACGCCCTTGTATTTGGATCGATTCGAAGTAAGGATTTTCTCAATAGACAAGAACAATCGGGGATAAGAATAAGGAGAAAAAATAATGCAGGTTTTCAAGTGTAAAATATGCGGCGGTAGCCTAACAGTAACCTCAAAAAGCAGAGTAGCTGTTTGTGATTATTGCGGAAGCAAACAGGTTTTACCTTTATTTTCGGACGAAAGCGCACAGCTTTTATATGATAGAGGAAATAATTATCTGCGTGAAAGCGAATATGACAAAGCTGAAAATATTTTTAATCAACTTTTAGCGTTATGCCCGGAACATCCGGAAATCTATTGGGATCTTGTTTTATGTAAATACGGCGTTACATTCGTGCAGGATCCGAAAACGGGAAAGTATGTTCCCACCTGCAACCGTACACATTACGAATCAATCTTAAACGATAAAAATTACCAAAAGGTCATCCAATATGCTGATGATGAGCAGACGGCGTATTATCAGGAAAACGCGGAAACGATCAACAATATACAAAAAGGCATCCTTGCTGTATCCAAAAAAGAAAAACCCTTTGACGTTTTTATCTCCTATAAAGAAACGGATAGCGAAGGAAACCGTACAAAAGACAGTATTGCCGCTCAAAATCTTTATGAGAAATTAACCGAAAGTGGATATAAGGTGTTCTTTTCCCGGATCACTTTGGAGGATAAAATTGGAACGGAATATGAGCCCTATATTTATGCTGCACTCTATTCCAGCAAGGTAATGCTGACCGTCTGCTCCTCGAAGGAAAATATAGAATCCCCGTGGGTAAGAAATGAGTGGAGCCGGTTTTTGACGCTGCGCCAGAGTGATGCTAACAAAACCCTAATCCCGCTTTACTTTGATATGTCTAAGGCAGACCTGCCAGAGGAATTTGATATTTTTGCGGCACAGGATATGTCGAAGGAAGATTTTGAGCAGGAACTTCTTCGAGGTATCAAAAAGATGATCCCTCTGCCGATTATGTTAGCGGAAAAGCGCAAAAGAGTTCAAAAGAAATTAGCTATTGCTGGAATATCTGTCATTATATTGGTAATATTAGGCGGAATTACATCTATACCGTGGCTGATGAAAATCCCTGACTACAATAACGCAATGCAATTATACTATGACCAAAAATACCCGGAAGCTACATGGGCATTTGCTGATCTGGGTGACTATAAAAATTCCGCCGAAATGGAAGAAAAATGCGAAAGCAGCTGGCGAAATAGCTTAGCTATTACTCTTACAACATTATACGATGGCGCAAAAGTTGACGGCACCTATTATATTGATACAAACGGAAATTTGAGTATGATGGATAATAATTCTTTTAGTGATTTAAAGGCGAATGAACATGGAAAAATCACCTCGCTTGCTCCTAACGGAATAACGCATGTTATTTACGAAGACGGATATGTTTCAAATATACCTGATAATTATGCAGATAAAGATCAGTGGCACAATATTGTTCAGTTATCTGTTAGTTTCGATTATACTACAGTAGCGTTAAGAGCCGATGGCACTATGCTATATGGAATCTTAGTTGACGATAACTTAATTAACGACAACGTTTATCAAAACCATCAATTGACCTCTAATGAGTGGATGCAGCCTATTAAAACATGGGAAAATATTACTTCCTTCACATGGGGATATGACAGCATCGGCTGGTTGGGCAATGAAGGATACGGATATGATAGTGCTTGTATAATCGGTTTGAAAAACGACGGTAGCGCTGAAGTAGTTTGTTCAGATGGAAGGTCTTTTTCTTGCGATATTTCAGAAGCAAAAGAATATATTACAGATTTTCCGATTACATATGAATATATCTTTGATGATCTTAACGATTCAAAAGTTGTATTAAACGACTCGGGAACTATATTAATCTCTGATACCAACATGCCGATTCTAAAGGACATTGTCAGAGTTGCTCTGCATGCTGCTCCACAGTGCGCTATATCCAAAAACGGAAATGTATATGAAATAAGCCAACACTACTATGATGAAAGTCAGGAAAAATTGGTTGAGAGCTATACGCCTAAACAAATCGATGGTATTAAGGTTTGTACATACGATGAATGGGGCGCATTAAAAAGATATGAGGAATGATTCATATGCAATGTAAAACTTGTGGTGGTAGATTATTATTTAAAAACGGGGTTTATATTTGCAGCAGCTGCAACACTTCCTATAGCTGTGAAC
>DXYE01000174.1 GCA_019415985.1 Clostridiales bacterium | reverse complement strand
TGATATTCGGCAAGGGCGGCTTTTGTTTCTGTGCCGCTTTCTGCGGCGATTTCTTGGTTGCCATAAGGCAGTTACCTCCGTTTCTTTGATTGGGATTTGGTGTGTTTGATTGGTGCAGTCATACCGAAGAAGCTCTCCATACGCTTGGCAAGGTAGTTCAGCTCGTCCAGATTGACGAAGCGGTCTTTCAGATGGTCGAGTTCTTCGGGGAAGATAACGTCCGTAACGAACAGTTCGGGCGGGTTATCATCAGCGGCGTGTATCTCCATGAGCGCCGACTGGAGTGTGTTTTCCGAGCATGGGAAGTGGATGTCGACCAGGTGGTCGTTGTATCGCACGGTTACTTTGATCATTGATTATTCGTCCTTTCCGTTGTTTTAATTGCGCCGAGGCCGAATCTTCGGATCGCCATTGCGTTGCAGATAACGCCGAAGATCTTCGGCTCGATGATCGTGGTATCCGCAAGGTCTGCGACGGTCAGATTCTTCGTGCCGAGGTACAGATCCTTTGCGGTGCAGTACAGGGTGTATCCGTTTGCGGTGCTGCCTTTGAGACGGATGTTCTCAAAGAGGATTTCGTTTCTCTGCACGTACCGTCCGGTACATCTCCACAGTCGACAGTCTGCGGTGAGCAGATACACCGCCGCCATGAGCGCGTAGTCCTTTTTATCCAACTTGGCAACCGCTTCGGTGAAGGTGGTGCGGTGCTTCTCATTTTTGAAGTACATGGGGTTTTCCTCGCTTTCTTTCAGATATTGATTCAATCGTTTTACAAAGGGCGGATACTGGATCGCCGCCATCGTTTCGGCAACGGCTTCTTTCAGCGTTGCGGCTCCGGCTGTGATCCTTTCGTTGATGCACGGGCATTTGTCTGTTCCACATCCTTTCTTTCTGCTGATATGGTG
This sequence comes from Clostridiales bacterium, assembly GCA_019415985.1. Taxonomy (GTDB): domain Bacteria; phylum Bacillota; class Clostridia; order Oscillospirales; family CAG-272; genus CAKTAA01. Next base: position 3,989 of record DXYE01000174.1, on the reverse strand, counting down.
GGGACAGGCACGGCAGTCGCAGTCCTTTTCGGTGTATTCGTATCGGCGGAGGATGACCACGCCGTGGCCTCTCGGTCGGAAGTTTGGGATCGATCTCATGAGCTTTTCGAGCTGTCGCAGTTCGTAACTGTCTGAAAAATACATAGGCGTTGATTCCTTTCGTAGAAATAGAAAAAGCCCACGGTTTTGTTTGGGTTTCAAAACCGTGGGCTGTATGATTTATTACATATTTAATATGGGGGCTTCGCCGTCATCAAAAGTGGGCGGATTTTCCTTGAGGGAAGGATAGGCATCCTGGAGCTTTTCCATCAGTTCCATGAGACCTCGATCCTGTTCGTAGGTCAGCGAGTCGCAGTTATCTCTTGCGAAAGCTGCACACTTGAACAGTTCTTCCGCTTCTGCTTGCGTGAAGATCTTGTCTTTGACGATGAGTCCGGCGCGGACTGCATAATTCTCTTTGGAGGAGAGATAGTCGGGAGAGTAGTCGCCGTGTGCAAGATATCTGCCGCCGTCTGACTGTCGCCAGCTACAGAACATAAACCCGTGCTTTTGGCTATACATTCCGGCGAACACTACGTCGCCGTACTCGGATAACTTACGGTAGTTCTGCACGTCCTTCGGTTTCATCTGTGGGGATGACTCATAGAGGCCGACATACTCTCGGACGGTTTCAGCATCGTCCGTAAGGTGGGAGAATACCTCACGGGATTCGGGATCGGTGAGATCCTTGCTGTTGTAGAACATAAATCCTTCGGGGTTGATTGCGGTCAGATGGACTCCTTTGTGCGAGATGAGCAGGAGCTGGTCTGCTTCGTCATAACTTGTGATGCATCCGTAGTGCTGTGCCTTTCGCTGCATTTCTTCTTGGTATATGGTCATTTGGTTACCTCCTGATTTTCATAAAAATGGGTACAAAAAAAGCGCATGGATTTGTTCTTATCCATGCGCTCGGTGGCTTGTATTCGGTTGTGCGAGAGTTCGGCTCACTACAGAAAGGGAAAAATACCTTTTTCACATCTGCAAAATCGCTTGTAAAAATTTCGACCGTAGAAACGGCGAAACCCCCGATAAAATCGGGGGTTTCTTGGGCAATATCTTTTTCATTGCCCTTTGATGGCGGAAGCGGTGGGATTCGAACCCACGAGCCCTTGCGGACTACTGCATTTCGAGTCATACGGTCAAAAAAGAAGTTCACGGAATTTAACGGAAGATAAAACACCTTAATCGAACCCCCGCAATTCCCGTGATTGCGGGCTTTTTTGCACCTGAAATCGCCGAAGCACCGCCGTTATTTAAGTCGCAGATTTTTCTCATGATATAGCAGTTCTAATCAAAATCCAATGAAAATGATTAGAACTCCGCATAGAAATGCCCATGTTTTGGCCTGGATATTACCCATTTGGCAGTGCATCACAGAGACGGTGTTACGCCGCGCAACACCAAAAGTCGTGTGGAATGGTTCCCTTTAAAAATAAAAACTCATTTCAGCAGAGGATTCTATCTCGTATATTTGAAATGTCACAAAATTTATGGCAATCATATATTGAAATGTCGTTGTTATTTTGCTATAATGTATTTGAAAAGTTTTGACGGAGGAATTTTTATGCTATATCGTAAGATAGAATCTCTCATTGAAGAACATTTAAAATCTGATTCTAAAAAGATTCTTTTAATCGACGGCGCCCGTCAGATCGGCAAAACCTACATCATCAATTATGTTGGAAACAAGCTCTTTGAAAATTATATCGAAATCAATATGATTGAGGACTCTTTAGGCGACCGTCTTTTTGAAAATACGAAAACTGTAGAAGATTTTTATCTGCAGGTCAGTATGCTCGCAGGGAATAAAATGAAGAGTAAAGATAACACGCTGATTTTTATTGATGAAATACAGGCTTATCCTCATTTACTCACTCTGCTGAAATTCCTGTCGCAGGATAATAAGTTCACCTATATTGCGAGCGGATCGATTTTAGGTGTTACGCTGTCGCAGACCACATCCATCCCGATGGGAAGCATTAGAATGGTCAGGATGTTTCCGCTGGATTTTGAGGAATTCCTTTATGCGAACGGAATGAACGAACTTGTGATTTCCTCCATGCGCAAAAAGTTTGAACGGTTGGAGGCATTAGATGAGTCCATGCACAATAAAATGCTGGATTTATTCCGCAAATTTTTGCTTGTAGGCGGATTGCCCGATGCGGTCAACGCCTATCTTGAAACAAAAAACATTCAGGCTGTCCGTGATATTCAAAATGAAATTCACGATTACTATGCCGCAGATGCTTCAAAATATGACGATGAAAAGAAATTGAAGATTCGCAGAATCTATGATCTGATCCCCTCTAATATGGAGAATAAGAAAAAAAGAGTTGTCGTACAAAGCATAGAGAATAAGAGGGGTAAGACATTTAATCATTATGCGGATGAATTCGATTATCTTATCGGCGCGGGTATCGCATTGAATGTTCAGGCGATTTCCAATCCGACATTCCCCCTGATCGAATCTACCGGAAAGAATCTGCTGAAGCTTTATCTGAATGATGTCGGTATTCTTACGGGCATTCTTTACGGAAATAACATCAAAGCAGTGCTGAATGATGAAAGAAGTATCAATCTGGGTTCTGTGTATGAAACGGTTGTTGCCAGTGAATTGATCGCGCACGGTCATAAACTCTTTTATTATGACAATCGCAGCAGGGGTGAGGTTGATTATCTGATTGATGATTATAATAGCCTTTCTGCCGTACCGATCGAAGTAAAGTCCGGTAAGGACTATACCGTGCACAGCGCATTGAACACATTTGTTCAAAACGAAGATTATCATATCAAAAAAGCATTCGTTGTATCCAACGAAAGAAAAGTCACGCAAAAAGGCAAGATAACCTATATACCAATTTACTACATCATGTTTTTTAACGCTGATTGGGGTAATAAGAATTTGCAGTTCTGAAGTGAAGGCAAATGCTGATTATGTTATTTTCTTTGACGAATATACTTTTGAAAGGAGAAAGATGATGAAACGCGTATATGATTTTTTGAAAAAAGCAGAGACCTATTATCTCGCGACGGTGGAGGGAGATCAGCCGAGAGTGCGTCCGTTCGGGACGATAAACGAATTTGAGGGGAAACTCTATATCCAGACAGGCAAGGTAAAACCCGTCAGCCACCAGATTGCCGTAAACCCAAAGGTGGAGATCTGTGCATTTACAGGCGGGGAATGGATCCGTGTTGCCTGTGAGCTTGTGGAGGATGACCGCATCGAGGCGAAAAAGTCCATGCTGGACGCGTACCCGAATCTTCGCGGGATGTACGATGAAAACGACGGCAACACACAGGTCTTCTACATGAAAAACGCAACGGCTACCATCAGCTCCTTTACATGAAACGCCGCCCCGCAATCGTGAAGCCGGACGAGCCTTTCGACTGTTACGAAATCAGCGGAGCAGATTTGCAGGAGGACGCGGGAGATGAATGAGCGCACCGGGGCAAAACCCACAGACCACAAAAAGAACGTCATTTTCCTTGCCGACGAACGGAAGCGGCGGGAAATGCAGGAGCTTGTCAAACTGTTTGGACAATTTTATGCAAGGAAGGTCAAACCATGAACAGACGTATCAGAAAGAAAAAAGAGAAGCAGCAACAGGAAATGATAGATAACTTTGCGGCGGCACTGGTAGAACTCAAAGAAGCCATAGACGCCGCAGAACGGGAATACTGGCGTAAATGGGCGGAGGAAAGCACACGGCAGTTTGCCGAAACCATTTTACGCCAGTGTGAACGCCGCTACGGGAGAAAGGAGGAATTACAGCAACCGACTACATAACGATTGGCTACATGATACGCGCCCCTACTGGAAAATCCATGTTTCCCCACCCTTACAACTGAATACCGCTGCGCCGCAGGACTTTACGCGGCGTGGGGACTTATGACCGCGGCAGTTACCAAAACTGACCGCCGTTTTTTATGCCCTTTTTCGGGCAGCCGCA
>DXYE01000173.1 GCA_019415985.1 Clostridiales bacterium | reverse complement strand
AGCATTACCTTGGTAAGAAGTCAAGTAAATTATTAAATATTTATGTATATATAATTAAAATGTTTTTGGGCGGCGCCGGTTCTCTGTCCGCCCTACCCGCCTCGCAGCCGCCGCTCCTCTTTTTCCGCGGCAGCGGCGGCTTTACGGCCTTGGTTCCGACGGTGCGCTCTCGTTCGCAGCTCCGTCGCATACATCGGGGGTAATATTCTTTTATATTTCTTATTTCTCCGTTTATCAGACGACGCGAAAGATCCGCACTGTTCACAAAGGGAGAAAAGTAAATTCAAGTGGGATTAAAGGCGTCACGCAATTTGCCCGTAAACGCAAAAGCCCCGATAAGTTTCAGATTTCTCTGCACTTATCGGGGCTGTCTTTTGCACAACCCGCACATTCGACAAGATAAGCGTCACTCTCTAAAATAGCGTCATTCTCTAAAATCAAGAGGACGATTCTTTGATCATACCTTTCGGGTAAAATATATATCCCGAGGCAAGTACGGTGAAGGGACAAATTTTAACGGAAAAATACCTGCGGATTTTTCTCTGTCCCAAAGTCGAGGAGAAAAGCGAAAACGTCGTGGAAAAGCGCCTGAACTGCACCGCATTTGTCAGGCAGTACGGTACACTGAACAACCGGTGTGGTGCAGTCCATTAGTTGGGCATTTTTCCATGCAAATTATTTGCTATGCTTTTTTCTGAGACTGCAAGCCATTGTTCCTGTTCCGATAATAGCGCAGGCCGCAATGGACAGGAGTGTAATCCAAAGAGCAATGTCGCCGTTGTAACCGGTTTGCGGTATAATGGGGCCGTCTTTGCTTAAGACCTCAAATCCACCGGATGCCTCGCCGTCCGTGTAAATCACAGTCAGCGTATGATTGCCGACAGACAGGGTGCTCAGGTACTCCGGCTTCAGGCTGATGACGGTGCTTCCGGATTTTACCGTATAGTTTTCTGCGTCGACCGCTTCCCCGTCCACTTCTATCCCCGTAAATTTCCCGACAGGGCCGTTGGCGGTCATGGTGACGGAACTGTCGTCCCCGACTGTCCACCTGCTGCCGTCGCCTTCAATGATCCTGTAGTCCAGCAGATCGTCAAGAAGGCGTTCCAGCTTTTCCGTCAGTTCATCGGAAATCAGGGATTTCTCATGCTCGGTAAGCCCGTCATACTGCTCTTTTACCCCGTTGATGAGCGCTTCGGTATCGGTATCATCCGGCGCCGCCGTTTCCGGCAGCGCGGTGATCGCATCCCGCACATTTTCCGTTTTTTCAAGGCTTTCGAGTGCTCCGTTTATCTGATCCAGCTTATCCTGGAGAGCTTTCTTTTCCTCTTCGGTGTAGTTATCCCCGAAGTTTTCCAGGGCGCTTTCCAAATCTTCTTTTGCCTGTGTCAGATCGTCTTTGTTCTCCGGTTTGACATTGTCGGCAGTAATATCCTCTACCTTGTCGGTATTTTCGGTATTACCGGCCTGCACAGATTCTTCGATTTTCTCAACCAGCTCATCGCACTTGTCGAGAATCTCCTGAAGCGCTGCCTTTTCATCCTCGGTAGCATCTTCCAAATCTATGGATTCTATCTGCTCTTTCACCGCCTCCACGGTTCCCTTGTCCTGGGAGGTCACATTGTCTGGGCTGAGGCTCCCAATGGACTCTTCCAGGCTGGAAATGGGCTTTATGGTCAAGGTGTATTCCGTCTTGTTTCCCGCTTTATCGGTGGCAACGATTGTATAGGTCTCCTCTTTGTTACCCTCGATGGTAAAGGTTCCGTTGACCGTTTCGCCGTTCAGTGTAATGGACTCCAAATTTGCGTCAGAAACGGTGACACTCTGCGTAGTATAATAGGTTGCACCGTTTGTCACGCCCTCGATAACGGGAGCGGTCAGGTCAAATGTCACACCATCGGAGCCAAAGTATGTGACATTACCCGCATGGTCGGTGATCTTCACATAGTAGACAAACTTCGCTGCATCTTCTGCCGTCTCACTGATAGAGGAGTACACAGTCCAGTCTTCAATCGCCAACACATCATCCTCTGTGAGAATCTCCTCGCTGCGGTAGTATTCTACAGCAGCTACGCCGCTCAAATCATCGGTTCCTGTGATGGTCACATCCACATTTTGATTGAAGAAGAGACCAAATGTAATGGTGTTGATAAACTTTTTGACAGAACTCTCTGCAATTTCGACATCTCCGTCCGGAGCTGTTTTATCCAGTTTCACGGTAATGGAAGCTTCCGCACTCTCAACACCGCTGGCACTGATGGCCTTAAAGGTGTATACCGTGCCGTCAGTTTCTTCAGAAACAATGATGTCGTCAGTGTATACCTGCCACTCACCCTTATCCACCTTGTACCAGAATGTGGCGGTGCCCAAATTGCTTGCCGTGTTAGACACGGACAGGGTAACATTTTCGTTTGTCCAGTTTCTGGATCTATAGCTGCCGGAATCGATGGTCACCACCGGCTCTGTGCTGTCGATTTTATCATAGGTAATGCTTTTCTCATCGCCTACAACGCCTGTGCCGCTGGTAACACGAACGGTGTACAGACCGTTTTCTGTAACGGTGTAGAAGTAGGTGTTCGGGTTATCGGCGGATGGATTGAGCGTTATCCACTCGCCGTTGTCTTTCTTCAGCTCCACCTGGGAGATACCGGAAAGTCCAATGATGGGGATAATCTTTAGCGTGTCCCCCTGGAGATAGTCTGTGGTGTTGCCGTCGAACGTTACACCGGGTTTCGCCTTATCGATTTGTACCGTGACCGGATCGCTCTCCGGACTTACGTTGCCCGCATTGGAAACTGCCCGGAAGATGTAATCCTTGGCAAAATCGCTCTCTGAGATAGTCAGACTGTTACCCGTAAGACTCGTCCAGCTTTTCCCATCGTCTTTGGAGTATTCATAGTAGGCGATTCCACTGTCGGCAGTCGCCGAGGGAGTCAGGGTCACATTGTCAGCGGTCCACGCGCCATCATAGCCGTGAGTATCCACCGTGGGCGCAGCAAGTGCAGATTCCTTTGCAACGCCCTCTACGGTGATCCGCGTATCCGTCAGTACCTCCACAGTGTAGTTGCCGTCCTTATCAGGGGTCAAAGCCGTGCCATTGATCCGGCGGTGGGCAGCGGCTCGTTGCTTTTGAAGTTTGCAAAAATTCTTGGCAAAGAGAATGTCCGCAATGGATTTTTCGGTCAAGAAATCAACATAACCACCTACAATCTTTGCCGTATTAATATGTTTCTGCATGATATCGGCTATGATAAATTCAGTATTGAACATGGCGATACTTTAGTTGATCCTAAACATTGGGATGAAGAGCCGTTTGAAGCCATCGTTTCCAATCCTCCGTACTCTATTAAATGGGAGGGTTCTGATAACGGAACGCTAATCAACGATCCGCGTTTCTCTCCTGCCGGTGTATTGGCTCCTAAATCAAAAGCGGACTTTGCTTTTATTATGCATTGTCTTAGTTGGCTTGCCACAAACGGGACAGCGGCTATTGTTTGTTTTCCCGGTATTATGTATCGTGGCGGAGCAGAACAGAAAATCAGAAAATATCTGATTGATAACAACTATATCGAATGTATCATCCAGTTGCCTGATAATCTTTTTTACGGAACAAGTATTGCGACTTGCATTATGGTTCTCAAAAAATCAAAAGTTGACAACCAAACTTTGTTTATCGACGCTTCAAAAGAATTTGTCAAATCTACGAACAGCAATAAGTTGGGCGATGGAAGCGTAAGTAATGAACCTGATAACATTCAGAATATATTAAACGCCTATCAAAGCGTTTATATTGACTTATATCAAGATTATGCTAAAAAAAGTGACATTGAAAAAGAACGAATCAATGATGATATTGTCTTTGAAATTGAGCTTATCAAGCAGGTCGAGGTCAATATAGATTATATCTTGATGCTTGTTGCCAAATATCATGAATCAAACTGTGAGGACAAAACTATTCTTGCTGATATTAACAAATCAATTGATGCAAGTGTTGAGTTGCGCAGCAAAAAAGCTCTAATTGAGGGATTTGTTGCCCAAATGACAGTAAAAACAGATGTGGAAAAGGACTGGAAAGATTTTGTCAAAAAGCAAAAAGAGCAGGACTTAGAAACAATCATCAAAGATGAAAAGCTAAAACACGATGAGGCTCAAAAATTTATAGAGAACTCATTCAGAGATGGTGAAATAAAAACCACAGGAACAGATCTTGATAAAATATTACCTCCGATGTCAAGGTTTTCAGGCGGCTCTAATAGGGCCTTGAAAAAACAAACTGTCATTGATAAGTTAAAAAGCTTTTTTGAAAAATATTTTGGTTTGATATAGTTTAATCCGCTACCAGCTTTTTACCGGTAGCGGATTAAACTATATTAGGATCAATTCATGATTTATGATTTCTGCCGCTATGTTACGGATATTGTTCATTCGCCGAACCCATTCCATTTGATTTTCCGCCTTAAGCTGCTCCGTTACGCCCTCACGCTCAGCCATTTGTTTTACTAACCGAAAATACATTTCCTCTGCCTGTTTGTCGATATCAGCAAGATAACTGTCCAGTTTTCTGCTTGTCAGTAGATTGTAATACAAGATTTTATGATACTGTTTTAGGTGTCGAGCGTGCCGCTGTCCCCATATACCAATAGGCTGATTTTCGGCAGGTAATATGAGATTTGGCAAAACATAATCTCCTTGCTGTGTGTATGTGCCGCCCATTTGCTCAAATAATGATTTTTCCATTGTGTTTATCCTCCTGTTTTTTTATTGTACTTTCATTTTACAAGAGAACAGAAAATAATACGAATATGCCGATTACAGATATAGCAAAACGCCGCCTTGGAACAAATCCAAGACGGCGTTTTCTGCTTTGGTATCAGATTGAACATTTCACGGCAAAGCCACCTGCAAAAAAGTAGGTGTTCGTCCAATACCTGATTGGTGGACCTAAAGGGATTCGAACCCTCGACCTCTCGGATGCGAACCGAACGCTCTCCCAGCTGA
>DXYE01000172.1 GCA_019415985.1 Clostridiales bacterium | reverse complement strand
TATCTGCCAAAAAACCATTTCATCAAGGCGGAATCCATGGAAACCGAGGACTATCTGGCGCTGTTCTATCCATTTGACCAGCTCGATGTGGTGAAACGAGGAGTTGAATCCAGCTGGAGTGTGTCCGGCGACCGAACAATGGTGGCGCTGACCATGACCTTTGCGGATGAGCCTATGGCGAAAACCATGAGCTTCCAGCGGGAGTATGCTGAAGCCTATGACTGGGTGGCGCAGCAGTTCAAGGACTGGGCTTTCACCCTGACCACTTCCATTCTGTATTATAACGATTATGATCTGATTGACGAGGACACCCGGAACCTGTACCGCAAGGGTATGGCGGCCTTCGGCGGCATTGCGCCCAGCTATCATATTGAGCTGCTGGACAAGCCGACCATCTATTGGGATTTTCACTCCCTGCTGCTGGGCATCCAGATGATGTTCAGCTTCCTGCTGGTGGACGGAGAGAAGCCTCTGCGGCTGTGCAAGCACTGCCAGAAGGTGTTCCTGAGCAGCCGCTCCAATTCCGCTTTTTGCAGCCCCCGGTGCAAGAATCAGTATAATGTCTATAAGAGCCGGGGAAAGAATAAGGGACAGGACGGTGAGGAAAATGGATGAGAATATGGCACTTACTCCGTATGAAACAAGAGAAATTTTGTTTTATAAAACAGACAACGGCGATGTCAAGGTTGAAATCCTGCTATATCAGGAAAACCTATGGCTGACACAAGCAAAGATGGCAGAATTATTTGAGGTGCAGAAAGCGGCCATCTCAAAGCATCTGAAAAACATCTTTGCCTCTGGTGAGTTGATGGAGGATTCAGTTGTTTCCATTTTGGAAACAACTGCGGCAGACGGGAAGAATTATCCTACAAAATACTATAATCTGGATGCAATCATCGCAGTCGGGTACAGGGTTAACTCAAAAAAAGCGACCATGTTTCGTATCTGGGCCAACAGAATCCTGAAAGAGTATATTATCAAAGGCTATGTCATGGACGATGAGCGCCTGAAAGAGTCGGAGAACTTCTTTGGGAAAGATTATTTTGAAGAACAGTTGGAGCGCATCCGTGACATTCGCTCCAGTGAACGGCGTTTTTATCAGAAAATTACGGACATATACTCCCAATGCAGCGCAGACTATGATGTGGACAGTCCTGTAACAAAAGAGTTTTTCGCCACGGTGCAAAACAAGCTGCATTACGCAATTACAAAGCATACCGCAGCGGAGATCATCTATGACCGGGCAGACAGCACGAAACCGAATATGGGCCTGACAACGTGGAAAAATGCACCGAGCGGCAGAATCCGCAAATCTGATGTTGTGATCGCAAAGAACTATCTGGACGAAACCGAGATGGGAAGCCTGAACGAGATCGTCACGATGTATCTTGATTACGCCGAGCGACAGGCACGCCGTGGAAACATCATGTATATGCGGGATTGGGTCGCACGGCTGGATGCGTTTTTGCAGTTTAACGAGGAAGAAGTGCTGCATCATAAAGGAAAAGTAACAGCGGCCATTGCAAAAGCCTTTGCCGAGAGTGAATTTGAGAAATACCGTGTCATTCAGGATCGGCAGTATCAGAGCGATTTTGACCGACTTGTAGCCAGTACCGAGGAAAAGGATTACGATTGAGGACGAAAATGTTGCGATTGAGGTTGCGGTTGACCAACTGAACGCAAGCCAAGAGACGATTGCAAAGGCGAAAGCGGTATTTGCAAATATGGGCGCTGATGGCGTCTTTGGTCATTCCGACATCGCTGCTATCACAAAGGATAACGATAATGCCCGTTATCGGCCATGTCGCCAATAACGGGCATTCATCATTCATATACAAGCTCGGTCAAAACGATTTCCTCGGCACGACTGCGGATGCTGTTCATCCGGCGCACCCATTCCATCTGGTCGGCGGCTTTCAGCACTTCGGTCACATCTTCCCACTTCGCCATTGCAGAAACGATGATTTCCATGCGCTCGTTGCAGGCTTGGTCGATCTCCGCAAGATGCCGATGCAGCGTTCCGCTTGTGAGCAGGTTTGCGTAGAGAACAGGACGATGATCTTTCAGATAGCTGCGGCGCATACACCCGTATTTGCCAATCTGATATTCTGATTCATCTGGCAGGGAGAGGTTTGGGATAAGATAATCGCCCTCCTGACGGTAAGTGCCGCCCATTTCTTCAAATAGAGATTTCATAAGCAACAGCTCCTTTCTGCGTTGAATTTGTAGCGGTTATAGGGCTTTTCTGCTCCTTTCCTACAACTGCTGTTTCATTCACCACAAATGAGCCGCAGTCATATGTATTAGGTGGGAGAAACCACCCTTTACATAGTAACTCTTGATTTGCAATGCTGTTGCTGTCACCTTGAATATCATCGTCCCGTGAAAGCCGTGGGTATAAAGCAGTGATTCCGTATTTATTTATTGACTGCATAATTTCTCCTTTCCGGCAGTCAGACAAATATATTTCGCATTAAGTATACTGCTGTCTTGTTCCATTTGCAAATGTGCAAATTACTTTTTTCCATTATGGCTCATAATATCTTCTGACAGAATCAGACGTTTCATCTTATCAGCAAAGTTTTCTGCCGGGATTTTATCACCAGATGGCTGGAAACTAACCGAAACTTGATATTTAACATTATTAACTGCGTACTCATTCGTCTCCTGCAAAGCATTATGTTCCATATAGCAAATCTCCTTATCTTTCTTCGTCTCTGTGAGATTATTTATAGGGTGTCAGCAACTCCTTTTACAATGGTATCGGTGCATGCTTACAATCATTTTTTGCAATACAGTCACAGCAAGCAGCCTTTCGTTAAGAAATCACCTCGTTGTATAAACCCGTGCTTATCAGTACTGCTCGATTGATTCGCTGCATGGCAGCTTCAGACAGCCGTCCCAAATATTCTTCCAATCTGGATTTGTCTAAGGTACGCAGCTGCTCCAAAAGAGCCGTACTGCTCCGCTTGACATCATCGCCGAGCCATACCGTTACATGAGTGGGTATGTGCTTTTTCGGGCTGGATGTTAGAGGAGCCACAATGACCGTTGGACTGTATTTGTTCCCAATGTCATTTTGGATAATGACCACGGGACGGCGGCCTTCCTGTTCCGAGCCGACACCTTGTCCGAGGTCGGCGTAATATATATCTCCGCGCTCCATATCATTCCTCCTGACTGAATATGTAGGATGCAGCTGCTTCCGCGTGCTGCATCCTTTTTTGAAAAAGCGCCGCAGCGGTCATATACGACAACTGCGGCGCTTTTGGTTGCATACATTGATATTTGTTCCCAACTCCCCTCAATGCAAGGGACTCATTTTTGCGGCTGACGGCAAATTCAGCCCATAGGAATCTCACCTCCGCGCTCCCGCCCGGCTGCTTTTATAGGGTGCGACGGCTCACGGCCAAATTGCCGCTTCTACGCTCAGCCCATAACGAAGCAGATGTTTTCCCGCCAACGCCCATCTTCGCCCGAACATAAGCCGATATGCTCTTTACCCAAACCTGTATCGCTCGCTTTTGCACGGCAAAAGGTCCTGGCGCGGTTTGAGGCACGGCTCCAAACGTTGGCTTGTTGCAAAAAGAGTGCATATTCTGTTTTTGGGAAAGTCTTTTCATATACCGTCCAAAACACACGCTCTTGTGCCCCCTGTTCAGAAATTTATTTGAAATATTTTCGTTTGAACTTGCACTTGTCCGAAAGAAACGAAAGCAAAATAACTTTTGTGTGCTTTTTATTGAAAAATGAAAGAAAGCATGTTAAAATAAAATATACAGGAGTATATTGGGGATAGAAGGTATTGTATGGACCAGACCCCTTTTCACGCTTATTACACAGCGCGGATATTGGACGCTTTGCCCGACGAGGAACGCTTTATACCTGTATTTGCTTCATCTGACATAAAAGTTTATCCTTTCCAAATCGCAGCTTCCAGCTTTGCGCTGCGTTCCCCTTATCAAAAGGGTGTGGTTCTGTGCGACGAAGCGGGTATGGGCAAAACCCATGAATCGCTGCTGGTTGTAGCACAGCAATGGCTGGAAGGAAAGGAAAAGATTGCCATCGCTGTTCCGAATGCCGACCTGCTCCATCAATGGACAGACGTGCTCCAAACGCATTATACGCTTCCTTTTGTCATTATAACCAATTCGGAAGAATGGCGTCAGCGTTCCGACGCGGAAAACGACAACGCTTTTCTTCAGGAGGCGCTTGTGCTTACCACTTATGATTTTCTGGCTTCGCATCAGACATATGCCAAGGATGCGCATTTTGATATAATCGTCTATGAAGAAGCCAGCCTTTTATCCGCTGTATGCAGCGAAGGAAGCAGACAGGCAAAAATCCTCAAAGAAATTTCCGAAAACGCCTTTAAGATTCTTCTCACAGGAACCCCTATTGAAAAAAACATTATGGATTTATACGGCCTGATCTACTTTATCGATGAGGATGTCCTTCCGGATAAAGAAACATACATGCACCGATATCTGCGTAAGCCCGAAAACTATCCTGAGCTTGCCGCACGGGTCAGCAGATACTGCTTCCGCACCCTGCGTTCGCAGGCAAGCCGGTATGCCAGAATCCCCAAACGCATTCTTATCACGCTGGAATACAAGCCCTCGGCGCAGGAGCAGAAATTGTACGATTTGCTTTGCGCATATATCAATAGACCCGAAAAATACGCATTTCCCAAAATGGAAGCCTATGATTTGTCCCTGCGCCTGCTCGGACTGCTGGGTTCTTCCACGGCTGCAATCCTGCGCACGCTTTATGGCGTTGCGAAGCGCCTGGAAAATGCGACGCATGCGCTTGAGGAATATTACGAATTGCAGCAGATGATTTTTGTCGCGGAAAATATCGAAACAGACGCAAAAGCAAAGCTGCTTATAAAGCTGCTGGGCAAGGTGATGCCTATTCTTAAAAAGCTCGGCGCCAATCGGAAAGCCGTGATTTTTACCGAAAGCGTCGAAACACAGAAAATGCTCTGCGGCCTGCTGAAAGA
>DXYE01000171.1:4146-5010 GCA_019415985.1 Clostridiales bacterium | reverse complement strand
ATCCGCAATCTCTGAGAAATTGGCTTCCATTATGCTGTAGTTCTTGAATTTTTCCACCTTATCCCTCCAAGCCTTTGCCTGCTCCTCAAAATAGGGGAGCTGTTCTTTTTCGGGGATAAAATGGACGCATTCCAGGCAGTTCCACATATCGCTTCGGCAGTGGGTGATATCTGCACAAATACCGCCGGGCACGCGGTGGGCACGCAAATTCGCCAAAAGTCGAGCCTCGGTAATCACATCCATATTCAAAATCCTGCCACCGAACAGGATGTAGGGAGACTTCTTTTCGGGTGTTTCACAAAAATATTCCCGTGGTTCGGACAAAGTTTCCGGGAACAAATCCAGATGAGCATAGGAAGCATAAATCATCGCACTGCCGTGATGGGCGGTCATTTCAGCGATCTGTGCAAGCGTAAAGCCGCACGGAGCCGGTCTGTGATGCCGTTGTGCCGGAATTGATGCGTGGTAACTGTATATATTTCACCACTTTCATCCCGGATGTCAAACTCCCGGCATATTTTCTGAAAACTGTCTCTTACCTGTACATAAGTGAGCGGCCCATATACGCCCTTATAGCATATCTTCCCATTCCGATACCGCATACTTTGGCGGCGGGTGAATAGCGTCCCTTTCTTGTCAGATGGAAGGAACTCCTGATAGGAATGGGCCGCTTTCTGCTGTTCCCGAATAAGCGTCAGGAGATACCCTCCTATTCCTTCGTCGTGAATATGGATGATCCGTAAAAGAGGTTCTTTATAACCACCGTTTTGTTTCCAGGTTGGAATCGTTAAACAATAATGTCCGTCAAATGGTTTCAGGCAATCAATATCCATGCCGAGAATTTCGCTGATTCTGGACGGGATA
>DXYE01000171.1:1841-4136 GCA_019415985.1 Clostridiales bacterium | reverse complement strand
CTGGACGGAATTAAGCGCAGCAGCCAGTAGACTGTCCGGATGGGCAACGGAACGGTTTCCTTCATAAAAACCATATCCAGCTGCCTTGCTACAAAGTCTGGGATGTACTTGTAGTCCAGCCTTTCGCCGGCTGTATAGGGGTTTTTGTATAATGGATTGCGGAAGGAAATACCGTCATATCCATTCATGATATGCAGAAAATTTTCGGCTGCCGCCCATATGGTATAGCGGGTGTTTTCGGTATAGCTTTTATTGTCAAGAAAGCTCTTAAAGTCTGATGCGGTCACATAATCGATATCGGAAAGCGGCGCACCGTTGAGGAATTGAAATAATATCGCAATATTTCGAACACGGCAGCTTATCGTGTAAACGCCTACTCCGTTAATTAAGCGGATCAACGCATAGTATTTGACCATGTCCCTATATATTTTTGGAATCTGTCGGAAACTGATATTGACATGCTTTTTGTTATGAGAACGGTTTTTCAGATGCTTTTCACAATACCAGCAGTCATCCTCAAACGATATACTGTCTGATAAGCAGCAAAGAAAGTCCCGGTATCGTTGTTTTTCATATCCCTGGTACCGCTCATTTATTTTGGAACTGGTTATCGCCATATTTCACCTCTCACTTTCCAGAATGGTTTGGGTCATTTCCCGATAGGCTTCCAGCAAATGCTTTTCCTGCCGATATTCCATAAAATCCTCATAATCGCGGATGCCTTCTGCCCGATAGGTTTCCAGCAGAGCTTGTACTGTCTGCTTCTGAGAATCGAGTAATGCATACCAATAGGGCAGATACTTTTTGCCGGTACAAAGCTGCCGGCAGGCAACGCAGTGGTACAGCCTGTTACGATTTTTGCAACCGCCCTCTGACAGCTTTTTTGCACAAAATCCGAGTTCCACTTTGCGCTGTCCAAGACGAAAATCCACATAGAGCTGCCGGCGTTCCTCTGCCGTAAATTGATTGAGCGATTCGTTCGATAAAAGAACGTCAAACTGTTTTTTGAAGAAATCCCTGTTGAGATCAGCCAGTTTCATTGTTTTAACCTCGGCGTAGTATTTGGCAGCGGTTGACGCATCTAGGTGTCCCAGCTGATAGGTAAGTTCCTCAGCCGTAGCACCGTTTTCAATCATGGTTACCGCCAATGTCTTGCGGCACTGTCTGCTGCTGAAATGCCAAAGAACCCCGCTTTCATCCCGGATTGCATGTTGTTCTATCAGCTTGTTGATTCTGACGACAAAATATGTTGTATTAAATACAGGAGTTTTGTTCCAGGTGTGTCTATATAGAAAAATATACGGTAGATTGTATGCGGCACGCAGGGCCTTTGTCTTTTCCGACTGCTGGGCTATTTGGGCCGCAAGATCCTCTGATATGTATACATAGTGATAATCCTCAATCCCGGCACGTCGGCGTGCGGTCAGAGATTTGTAGGGAATGTAGCGGAGCTTCACCCGTCCTTCATACCGTGCCTTCTCCAGACAGGATTCCTCCAGAAATGCGACTTCTTTGGCCCGCATTCCTGTCTCCATAAAAATCTGGAATACCAGCTGGTCTTCTTCCGGCAGTTCGTGCAGATGTGCTTCAATTTGTGACAGGACTTTATCCGGTATATAAGGTGTATTACGGTTATACTGATGTGCGTTCACAAATGTGAGATTCCGGAATGGATTTGCATACGGCCGGGGTGTTTTGAGAGAGGGATCGCGCTCATCGCACATCAGGTAATCCACTACCATGCGGCAGGCGAAGAAATGCAGCATGAGAGTGGAATGACCGATCCCCTCGATATTTTCCAGTGCGGTGTGAAGCATTCGGACATCCGTCTCGTCAATATCGGCAAAATATTGGATGGACGGATTATGAGCGCACAGAATATTTACAACCCGGAATATTAGAGAATAGGTATGTTCGGTGTTTTGAAAGCTTTTGCAATACCGATTCCGAAAATAGTATTTGAGTTCTATGCGTATGGAGGGGCAGCGGACTTCACTGAAATCAATCGTTCGAAACCGCAGAGAGCCTCCATGACGATAATACAGTACCCAGCGATCGGCGTGAATCTCCATTGCGTTGGCATTCTCCGCAACAAACCTTTTGTTTTGAATCGCAAATTCTTCCTGCGCTATGATTGTTAGAAGTTGATAAAAGCGAGCGTTGCAGCCGTTAAAGTTTGTCCGGCTGTCCTCACCGAATACAAAGTTGTTGATTTTCCGCAGACTGATCAATTCTCGACGGGCTGTAAATTGTCGGGCAATCCTCTGCAGGTAACGCCTGGTTTTCTCCTCGTCT
>DXYE01000171.1:0-1741 GCA_019415985.1 Clostridiales bacterium | reverse complement strand
GTTGGCATAATAGGTATAGCAACGTTTAAAGTGGGATTTCCAAAGCATGCCGAGACGGATAAAAGCGCTCAGTCCCAAAAGGTGGAACACCTCGCTCAAGCAGGAGGGATTGGTGCGGTAAGTTTCTTCATTCAAAATTTCACGATAGCATTGGATAACTCTGCGAAATTTTTCATATGAGTGGCACTTATCGTATCTGGCAGAAAAATCCGAACCGTCTATACGCCATTTGGTCATGGTACCGTCACGCCCCAGGTATTCAATCATCTCCGTCACCGATTGTATTATGCCGGTCAAATGCTGCGTTTGCCATAATCTCGCTGTTGAATTTCATGTATGGCTGCATGGAATTGATGCTTTTCCAGCCGAAATGATACAGAAGCTCGGCCTCTGATTTCCGTTCTGCGGGATTTAATGCACCGTTTTCCAGCAACTCCATGACCTTAGTGCTTCGTCCGCTGTGCGTACGGATTTTGCTGGGATCTATCCCGGCCCGCCGGGCGCAGCCCTTTAAAACCGCGAGGTAATTGGGATAGGCGACTGGCATCCCAAAGTTTTTTCCTTTTCGAAGGTTGAGAAAAATCCATTCGGCGATAATGCCGCTCTGGTTTTCCGCAGCGGCGCGCTCTTCATAAAGATACCGATCCAAAACATGACCCGTTTCATCGGATATACGGATTTTGCGCAGCCGGTTTTCTCCGTTTATAGGGGCCGTCTGACGCATTTTCGATCTTGACGGCTGTATCAGACGCTTTGCGGAATCATAATCGGAAAGGCGCATGCTAAGCACCTCATCGATGCGGAATCCTTCCAGGGTAAGCCGAAAGATCGCTTCATCCCGCAGGGTTAAAAAATGAGCGCATAAGCTTTTTATCTCTGATGGCGTATACCATTTTATGTACGAACGGCTGCTTTTCGTATGGGGAAGCAGCCGTTTGATAATATATTGATAATCGTATCGATAAATTTGGCCGTATAAATAGGAATGAACTGCTGCAAGTCCACCTTTTTGCGTATGAAATTTCATCTTTGTTTCTTCGTTTTGATCCAGCCATTTGTAGAACTCGGTTATGACAGTAAGATATCCTTGCAGGGTACTGAAGCAGAGATTTTGGGAAGGATCGGTTATTTTCAGGTCGTTTAAATCGCCGTAAATCAGAAAGTCGAGAAACCGCTGTACATGCCGGTTAGTGGCATGGGGATACTCTATTGTCTCGTATTCATGTAGGAAGTTGAAAAAGACGGATAGTTTTATTGCGCTGTTTCGGCCGCTGCCCAGTTTATTAATGCTTTTCATTTCAATAAACCGGTTTGGCGTCAGCATGGGTAGTAGATTGTCGGTCAACATAAATCGGAGGACAGGTACTCCATCCTTTGTTTCCAATAAAAAGCGCTTGACTTGAAAACGTCGTTCATTCTTGTTCACCATGCCGATCATCTCCTTTTGCATTTTGCGTACTTCTATTATATCTTGTTTCCTTGTTTGACGCAATATCGTATAAATTTATATCATATACAATTTTGTAGAGCTACAATACATGTTGGACAGGAGGGCAAGAAAAAGCGAATAAAAAAGTAGAAGGACAGAGCCTTCATAGGGTATAGTTAAGTTACCACACACAACAAGCCCAAGAAAAGGAACTCTGTCCCTCATGAGTAAGAGTATAACACAAGACATGCGGTATCGGCAATCCCTAATGCAGTATGCAGCGAAATATGGCGTAAGCCGGGCCAGCCGGAA
>DXYE01000170.1 GCA_019415985.1 Clostridiales bacterium | reverse complement strand
AATATGGAAATTCCGGCCATAGCTGCAATAAATGCCGGCGCGGACGGTCTAGCGGCAATCAATACAGTAAAAAGTATTTTGGGAATTGATCCGGAAACTTTGGCGCCCAGAATGGCTACTATGGGAAAAAGTTCCGTTTCTGGTTATTCCGGTAAAGCTATTAAACCGATTGCCCTTCGATTTATTAATGATATGGCACAGTGTTCTTCCCTTAAAGGCGTTCCGATAAGCGGTATGGGAGGGATTGAAACATGGTCGGATGCGCTTGATTTTATAACGCTTGGCTGCTCTAACGTACAGGTGACAACAGCGGTAATGCAATACGGATACCGTATTATTGAGGATTTAACTGATGGCTTGAAGCGATACATGCATCGAAAAGGTATCGTTTCCGTGAGGGCCCTTGTAGGTGCGGCGCTTAGTAAAATTGTTTCGACCGATAGCTTGAATCGCAGTTCTGTAGTTTATCCGAAATTTGACCTCAGCAAATGTGTTGGCTGCGGAAGATGTGAAATGTCCTGCGCCGACGCCGGACATTCTGCAATATACCTGAAAGGCGGAAAACCAGTCATGCAACCGCAAAAATGCGTTGGCTGTCAGCTTTGCGGACTTGTTTGCCCGACAGAAACAATTTCTGTATCAGCAAGGATATCTAAGAGGAAATAGAATAAAAGGGGTGAGGCGGATTGGCTATAACGCTTGAGAAATTATGTGCCGGATGCGATGTCAAGTATCAAATGGAACTTGTTGCCGGAAAGGGTGGCATGAGTAATACTGTCAGATGGGTTCATATGGTAGAAGATAGGGAAGTGCCGGATTTTCTTCATGGTAACGAGTTGATTTTTATGACAGGGATCGGACATATTCGCAGCGAAGACCGACTTACTGCCTTTGTTCGTAATCTCAAAGAACGGGACGCGTCCGGTGTGGTAATTAATATCGGTCCGTATATTTCTCATATTCCGGACTATGTTCTAAAGTATTGTGATGAAAACGATTTTCCGATTTTTACATTGCCGTGGAAGGTTCATATTATTGATATCACTTATGATTTCTGCTCCAGAATCATAGAAAATCAAAAAAATGAAGTGTCTCTGGCAGATGCTTTCAGCCGTGTAATAACAAATGAAAGTTATATTTCGGAATATCATGATATTTTCAGCAAAGCCGGATTCAGCGATACGGATTCCTTTTTGATAGCTGCTTTTGAGTTCTTTCATAGTGGCATACATGCTACCGAACGTATTGTTCAAAACAATAATGAAAAAATATGGCGAATTCTTCAGGGGCGTGGCTCGCCTACCGTAATGTATGTGGATAAAGGCAGACTGATTCTGATTAAGCAGCGATATGACAGAGAAAGTCTCTATTTGGCGCTCCAAAGGCTGGAAAGAGCCACGAATGCTGGAGAGATAGCTTTTTCGGTTGGAATCTCAGAAGAGATGACGGGATTTCTTCACATATCCGCCTTGTTTTCACAAGCAACGGCAGCACTGCTCCATGCAAATGTCGAGAACCAGCACATTACGGAGTATCGCGATATAGGAATTGATAAGTTGATTTGCGCCACGGACAGTATAACACTCAGGAGCTATGTAGAACATACTGTGGGAGACATACAAAAATATGACGAAGAAAACGGAACGAATTTGTTTGGACTACTCCATTGTTACATTGATAATGACTGCAGCGTGTCCGCTGTTTCCGAGAAGCTTGGAGTTCACAGAAATACAGTAAATTATCAAATCGGGAGAATCAAGAAGGTTTTTGCGCTGACGCTTAACGAGGAAGAAAAAGCAAAAATGGCGCTGGCGTTCAGAATACTAAAACTTAATGAAAAGGGGAAGCTGTTATGAAATCGAATGAAATAAAGTACAACCAGACCACTTACTGTCTGCAATCTTGGAGTAAACAGAAGGGATTAAATCCGTTACCGATTGAAAAAGCTGAGGGCATATATATGTACGATTTCGACGGAAACCGCTATGCTGATATGTCTTCACAGCTTGTGAATTTGAACGTCGGCCACGGTAACCGCAAGATTATCGATGCAATCAAGGAACAAGCTGAAAAATACTGTTACCTATCGCCTTCCTACGGAAGCGAGCCACGTGGGGAGCTTGCAAAAATGATTATTGAACTCATGCCCGATAACATGGGGAAAGTGTTCTTTACCAACGGAGGCGCCGACGCGAATGAAAACGCTGTCAAAATGGCGAGAATGTTTACCGGCAGACAGAAGATATTCTCCCGTTACCGCAGTTATCACGGTTCGACCTACGGCGCCGGCAATCTTACCGGTGAGCCGCGTCGATATCCCCTTGAGCCGGGCGCGCCGGGATTTATAAAATTTTTCGATCCGTATTTATACCGAGAAACAATTCAGTTCGAATCAGAAGAGGCGGCGGCCGATTACTATGTCTCTAAACTTCGCGAACAGGTGATTTATGAAGGACCGGACAGCGTTGCCGCTATCGTCATAGAAACAATTACAGGGTCTAACGGCGTGATCATTCCGCCGAAAGGATATCTGAAAGGCATAAGAAAAATTTGTGATGATTTCGGCATTATGATGATCTGCGATGAGGTGATGGCAGGATTCGGCAGAACCGGTAAAATGTTTGCATTTGAAAACTTTGACGTAAAACCGGATATAGTGTCCTTTGCGAAAGGCGTTACCTGCGGATATGTACAACTCGGCGGTGTTGTTGTGTCGAAAAAGATTGCAGAATATTTTGACGATCATTTTCTTTCTTGCGGACTTACTTACAGCGGTCATCCTCTGGCATGCGCGGCGGGCGTTGCCTGTCTGAATTATTATAAAGAAGTAAACATTCTTGAGAATGTTAATAAATCAGGCAAGGTCTTGGGCGATGTTCTTGAAGCAATTAAAGTCTCGCATAAATGTGTGGGAGACGTTCGGTATATCGGTCTTTTTTCGGCTGTTGAATTGGTTAAATCCAAAGATACTCGTGAGCCTCTCGTTCCTTACAATAAGGATCCGGACGGAATTATGGGAAAGCTCATCGGAAAGCTGAAATCAAAAGGCTTTATGACGTATTCACACGAAAACATGATCTTGATTTCTCCTCCACTGATTATTACAGAAGAACAGGTTCGCGAGGAAATGTCCAAGCTTGACGAGGTGCTGTCTGAGCTTGATATGCAGATATAACATGAAGCGAGGTGATGAAGGTGGCGCCCAAACATTATGAGAATATGAGGGATGCTTCCCTGTATGAGTATATCACTCCAGATATTGTTCGAACGATCTCAAAGGCACAGCGGGATATTCCGGGCGGTGTGACAGAGATACCGTTGGAAATTCAGTTGAAAAAGAAGTCGATGAAAAAGCTTAGCTTCAATGTTCCATGGGATGGTATATTATATGGGTTTGTTCGCGGAAAAGAAATACTCCGGGAGAAAATCGGGCTTACATTTCCGATTAGATCGATAACCATTTCCGATTGGGATGGATATTTTGTCCTAATTTTTGAAACAGAAAATGCTCATCAGGTGGCGGCGTTCTACGTTAAAAGCGACGATGTAATTTATTTGCTTGAAAACTGCCGACGTGTACCTGAGCAACAGATCTAAAAAATTAATAAAAGCTGAAAGGATGATACTCCATGTATAAATGCAGTGAAAAAAGGATGGAAGATAAAATTAAGACGTTTTCAAAGTTCGGTGATGCGGGACACGGCGGTATTACAAGGTACTCACTGTCAGCTGAAGCTATTATGGCAAGAAAAGAATTTGTAAAGCGAATGACGGCAATTGGTGCGGAAATCGTGACCGATGATCTGGCCAATATGTATGCAACTATTCCCGGCAGTGATCCTGCGGCCAAACGGATTGTCATGGGCTCGCATGTCGATTCGGTAAAAAACGGCGGAAATTATGACGGTATCTTGGGCGTTATGTCCGCCATGGAGGTGCTGGAAACCGTTGCAGAACAAAAAATCCCACACAAGCATCCTCTTACCGCCATGATTTGGACAAACGAGGAAGGCTCGCTTTATCCTCCGGCAATGATGTGTTCGGGTATCGTATGTTATGACTATCTGCCCGAGGAAATCCGGGTAAAATTCAAAAAAGAGGATATGCTGAATTCTAAGAGCATCATTGATAACAAAAGTACCTTCGGAGAAGCTTTGGAGAAATCAGGATTTAAAGGTGATGAGAAGAACCGCCTCTCCCCGGATGAATATCTGTACATGTTTGAAACTCACATTGAGCAGGGACCAATCCTTGAGGACAACGGCAACGACATCGGTGTTGTTGACTGCGTACTCGGTATGTTCAATTACCGTGTAAAGTTTTACGGGCAGACTGTTCACGCCGGTACTTTTCCGATGCAAAAGCGACAAGATGCATTTTTAGCAGCTTCTAAAGCGCTTTGCTATATTCATGAGGAAATCGACAAGCTGAATATTCCGGAACTTGTTTACACTACCGGTGAGGTTGTCTGTCATCCATGCGTACATACCTGTGTTCCGGATTACTTTGATTTTTCAATAGACGCGCGTCATGAGAATCCGGAAGCACTTCAGCAAGTGCTGAATGTTGTGCTGTCATGTGCGAAAAAAGAATGGGCAGGCTGTCGATGCGAAGTCGTTAAAGCTTGGAACAGAGATACTGTGTATTGGGACAAAAAGTTGGTTTCTTATGTAAAAAAAGCAGCGGAAGAAAGCGGGATCAAGCATCAGTATATTCACTCAGGTGCAGGTCATGACGCACAGTTTGCATCCTATATGCTTCCGACAACCATGATATTTGTTCAGTCGAAGAATGGTCTTTCCCATTGTGAACCGGAGTTTTCGTCAGTTGAGCATTGTACCGAAGGAGCTACAATTATGTTGAATGCCGTACTCACAGCGGATAAAGATTGATGACAAAAATTCTAAGTATACTTTATCTATTCAAAATGCATGGCTTTAGCTAACATCTGAAGCAGAGAAAGTCGAGTCTGTGGCTCGGCTTTCTTAGTAAGTATTATAACGGAGGTAATTGATATGAAAAAAATATTAGTTAGCGAATGTCTATATGGAGGG
>DXYE01000017.1 GCA_019415985.1 Clostridiales bacterium | reverse complement strand
CCTATATATAATATTAGGAAACTTTTTGATTTTCTTTCTTTTCCTGACCCGGCAATCGATTATGAAATATTAATGATTACTTTTTTTATTCATAGTTCTAAGCGCTTTCTCTTCTCCGTATGCTCTCGCAACGTTTTTCTTTCAGAGCATCACATCGCTTTTCAGCAAACGTAAAGCTAATGGCCTGTTTTTCATTTCTACTTGACCTCCTTCCAACCGGCGGCAAAAAGCGCATCTCCGTCCGGTTTACCGCTAAACGAACCTTCCCGCAGAAAGGAGCCCTACATGTCCGCCATGCGCAGATTTCAGGAAATTTGGGAGCTCGTGCTCGTTCAGCTCCCTGAAAAATACTCGGATGCAACAATAAATCTTTTTTTTAAGCCTCTGGAGATCGCCGCACTGAACGATCAGCTCGCTGTCCTTGTCTGTAACAGCGATATCAAGGCGGATATTCTGAACAAGCGCCATCTTCCCTTTTTGAAACAGGCCTTTTCCGATATTTTCAGCTTCCCTATGGATGTCTGTGTCCTCTCCTCTGAACATCAGACGCTGGATTATGATCTCCTTCAGTCCATGCTGGAAAACGGAGAATCTCTTTCCCCCTTTATGAAAGGGGGACATTCGTCCGTATCTTCTATGGGAGATGATTACCTTAAGGATCACACGACTGGTGCAGACGTCTCTTCTTCCCAGTATCCGAATGAAGAAGAGATACCCTCGAGCACGGTTTCAAAGGAACGCGACGCCTTTCAGTCTCCGCCGGCTTCTTCCTTTTCCTCAAGAGAGCCTAACCGCTTTTCCTCCTCCCCTTTTGAGCATAGTGCAGCCGAAATCCTCCCCGCACAGCAGAAAACCACCCCTTCTTTACACTCCTTTCCGCACACAGTCCCCTCTCCTGCAAGCAGTGAATATACCTTTGACAGCTTTATTGTAGGAAATTCCAATAAATTTGCCCATGCCGCCTGCGTTGCGGTAGCCAACAATCCTGCTACAGCCTACAATCCTCTTTTCATCTACGGTCAGACCGGACTCGGAAAAACACATCTTCTCTACGCCATAACCAATAAAATACGCCTGGACAACCCCGGCGCAAACATCATATACATGAAGGGCGAAGAGTTTACAAATCAGCTCATCGCATCCATTTCCAATAAGACTACGGTCGAATTCCGCGAAAAATACCGCAAGGCCGACGTTCTTCTCATCGACGACATCCAGTTCATTGCGGGAAAGGAATCCACGCAGGAGGAATTTTTCCATACCTTCAACGATCTTTATGAGGCGCATAAGCAGATCATTCTGGCATCCGACCGACCTCCAAAAGAGATTAAAACGCTCACAGACCGTCTTCGCACGCGTTTCGAATGGGGACTTCTCGCCTCTATTGAGCCGCCTGATTTCGAACTCCGCACAGCTATTATCACCAAAAAAGCGCAGATTCTGGACATACAGATTCCCCCCGAGGTCATAACCTATCTCGCAGAGAAGCTGAAAAACAGTATCCGTCAGCTCGAGGGTGCAGTCAAAAAGCTCGGCGCCTACAGCTCTCTTAACAACCTTCCCATAACGCTTGACGCAGCGAAAGAGTGTCTTTCCGACATCATGACCGGCACAGAGCCGGTTAACGTCACCATAGACAAAATTTTTTCCGCTGTTGCGGAAAAATACGGTGTCACAGTGGAAGAAATCAAAGGTGTCCGCCGTTCCAAGCACATAACGCTGCCGCGTCATGTCAGCATCTATATTATGCGTACCATAACTAACAAATCTCTTCCTGAGATCGGAAAAATTTTCAACCGCGACCATACCACCATCCTTGCCTCCTATGAGACCATTAAAAAAATGATGCGTGACGACGCTTCCATCGAAAACGACGTCTCCGACCTGATACAGGATATCACCTCAAAATAACGTTTTTCTATTCTGTTACCTCCTTTCAAGGAGACAACCAGCCTTTTTCCACAGAATTTTCCTCATCAGCTTTTTTTCTGTTCTGTTAACATCCACAGAACGTATTCATTTTTCCTCCTTTTTCTTTCCATGCTTTCCTTTATATTCCACTTTTCCTTTTCTTTTCAACAGACTTTTCCCCAACCTGTGGAAAACTTTTTTCCACATTTTCTTAGTTTTTTTCTTTTTGATTCTTTTATTTTATTGGTTCTTTTTTACTTCCTTCCCGGCGATTTTCCTTTTTTATTCTTTTCCACAGAAGAAAAACAGCTTGTATCCCTGCTCTTACACATCCACGTCTTTCCATAAGTACCGATATTTATGTGTTTACTCCATCTTTCCCCATCATTCACACCCCCTACTACGACTTCTGCTACGATCCCTATAGTTATATCTCTTTTTAGATGCTACACATTCCGAAAAGGAGAGGATTCTTTTCCATGACTGTCGTTTCCGTTGACATTCGGCAATTCAGAAACATCAAAGAGCAGCATATAGAATTCTCCCCCGGCGTCAATCTGCTGAAAGGAGACAATGCTCAGGGAAAAACAAATGCGCTGGAGGCTCTTTACTATTTCGCCTCTGCTAAGAGCTTCCGAGGCGTTCGAGACCGCGAAGCGGTCATGCGGGAAAAAACGAATGCTTATCTCAAGCTCGGTTTCTCGTCGGAAAACGATAACCCTCAATCGGAAAGGTTCCTTGAGGTACAGCTATTTACACAGAAAAGAAAGGAATTAAAAAGAAACGGCGTAGTGATACCATCAGCCTCTGATTTTGTGGGTAGCTTCCGCGCCGTTCTTTTCTGTCCGGAGCATCTCCAGCTTGTAAAAGGGGCTCCGCAGACAAGGAGGACCTTCATAGATACTGCACTGTGTCAACTCAGGCCCACGTATCTCGCTGCGCTGAATTTATATGCTAAGCTGCTGAAACAAAAAAATGCGCTGCTGAAAAACGATGAAATGGTGTTCGGGGAAAAACGTGCGCTGCTTGATGTGCTGAACGAGCAGCTCTCCGTACCGAACGCACATATCACCGCTTTGCGGCAGGCGTATATAAAAGAGCTTGCTGAGAAAGCGAAAGAGATCATTTCGGATATGACAAAAGGAAAGGAGAAGGTTGAAATAGACTATATCAGCGATACGGCAAGGGAAGCTGTGAACGGCATCGAAGAGAAAAAAGAGGAGTTAAGAGGAAAAGAGGCGTACCTGAGAAGGTGTTTCGAGAGAAATCAGGAGGAAAAGGCAGAGAGAGAGCTTTATGCGGGAATGACGCTCAGCGGCTGTCACAGGGATGATCTTGCAATAAGGCTGGATGGAGAAGAGGCTAAGCTGTATGCGAGTCAGGGACAGGACAGGTCCATCGCCCTTGCGCTGAAGCTGGCGGAAGGGGAGATATCAAGAAAAAGTTGCGGGGAATATCCGGTTTTTCTGTTTGACGACGTGCTGAGCGAGCTGGACGAGGGAAGACAGGCCTATCTTATGGGGAAAACACAGGGGAAACAGGTGATCATGACAGCTTGCGGGGAGGAAAGAGGGAAAGACGTACACTGTATAGAGGTATGCGGTGGGTGCTTTTCTCCTTCTATGAGTAAATTTGAATAAAAAAGAGAGAAAGAAGAAATAGAGTTGAAAGGCGGAAATTGAGGATGTTTCTGCATATGGAAAAAAATACAAGCGTAAGGGTAAGGGAGATCATCGGCATTTTCGATTTGGACAGCGCGTCCGTGTCGCCGGTGACAAGAGCCTTTCTCAGAAAAAAGGAAAAAGAAAAAAGGCTGTTTACCGTTTCCGGAGAGGAAGTGCCAAAGGCGTTTGTGCTGACAGGAGAGAGAGACGGTGAACACATCTATATGACGACGCCTGCTTCGGCGACGCTGAAAGGACGTCTGAAGGCTTCTGCAGTCAGATAAAAAAAGGGAAGAAAGAGTATAAAAAATGAAGTACGGTACCTCGAAAAGGTGAAGGGAAAGAAAAAAAGAGGGACAGCAATCAGGGTATGGCAGTTTCACGCGCAGAACAAAGAAAGGAATGAGCACAGTTATGTCAAATGAATTGGAAAAAGAGATAAAAGATCAGATGGAAAACGCGGTCTATGACGACGAACAGATTCAGGTACTGGAGGGACTCGAGGCCGTAAGAAAACGTCCGGGCATGTATATCGGATCGACATCCTCAAGAGGATTGCATCATCTGATCTATGAGATCGTAGACAATTCCATAGATGAAGCGATGGCCGGCGCGTGTAACGTCATTACTATTGAGCTGCACAAGGACGGCAGCGCGTCTGTACAGGACGATGGGCGTGGAGTGCCGGGCGGTATCCACCAGAAAATGCAGATTCCGACGCTTGAGGTGGTGTTTACCGTACTTCATGCGGGCGGAAAATTCGGCGGCGGCGGCTATAAGATATCAGGAGGACTCCACGGTGTGGGTGCGTCTGTGGTCAATGCGCTATCCGAGTGGATGGAGGTAGAGAACTGTACGGACGGCAAGCGGTATACGGAGCGTTTTACCCGCGGAAAGGTGGACGTCCCCTTTGCGTGCGGCGGTGACAGCGGGGAATGTCACGGTCTGTATGTACGTTTCAAGCCGGATGCGGAGATCTTTGAGGAAACGGTATTTGATTACGATACGATTTTGAACCGTATGCGTGAGCAGGCCTTTCTCAACGCAGGAGTGAGAATAAGGATCATAGATCATAGAGGGGAGAATGAAGAGGAAAAAGAGGATGATCTCTGCTATGAGGGAGGCATACGCAGCTTTGTGGAGCATATGAATGCAGCGAGACATGTCACGCCTGTGCACAATGAGGTGATCTATGTACGCGGTGAAAAGGGCGATATGACGGCAGAGGTGGCCATTCAGTATAACGACAGCTATAACGAAAATGTATTGAGTTTCGCAAACAATATGAACACTGTGGAGGGCGGAACGCATGAAACGGGCTTTAAAACAGGCCTGACGCGCGCGCTCAACGACTATGCGAGAAAAAAAGGGATTTTAAAGGATGAGGACAAAAATCTGACCGGAGAGGATGTCCGGGAAGGCATCTGCGCCGTGATCAGCGTCAAGCTGCCGGACGCGCAGTTCGAGAGTCAGACAAAGGCAAAGCTCGGAAATTCCGAGGTGAGAACCTTTGTGGACAACATGGTATATGAGAGGCTTGAAGAATATTTAGAGGAGAATCCGCAGGTCGGAAAGGGGATCATGGAAAAGGCGCTGGCAGCGGCGCGCGCAAGAGAAGCGGCGAGAAAAGCGCGTGAGCTGACCAGACGAAAAGGCGTGCTTGAGGGATCGTCGCTGCCCGGAAAGCTTGCGGACTGTCATGAGCGAAATGCTGCGCTGACAGAGCTTTATCTGGTAGAGGGAGATTCCGCCGGCGGCTCTGCAAAGGACGGCAGAGACAGCCACTTCCAGGCGATACTTCCGCTCAGAGGAAAGGTTCTGAACGTCGAAAAAAGCCGTTTGGATAAGATCTACGCAAATCAGCAGCTCATCCCTATCATACAGGCGCTGGGCTGCGGTATCGGGGAAGATTTTGATCTCGGCAAGCTCCGTTACGGAAAAATCATCATCATGGCCGATGCCGACGTGGATGGCTCCCATATAAGAATCCTGTTGCTTACCTTCTTTTTCCGTCATATGAGGAAGCTGATAGAGGAAGGACACGTTTTTTTGGCTCAGCCGCCGCTCTATAAGGTATACAAGGGAAAGCAGGAAAGATACGCCTTTTCAGATGCGGAAAGGGATCTGAGGATCGAAGAGCTCGGTGGAAATGCGGAGGCGGAGAGGTATAAGGGTCTCGGTGAGATGGACGCGGAGCAGCTTTGGGAAACGACGATGGATCCGGAAAAGAGGACGTTGCTCAAGGTAAAAATTGAGGACGCCATGCGCTGTGACGAGATGTTCTCGGTCCTCATGGGAGATAAAGTAGAGCCGAGAAGAGAGTTTATAGAGGAAAATGCTCTTTATGCGGAAAATCTTGATATATGATTTCATTCATATGTTCTGTATTAAAGCGAAAAAAGCGGGTATGAGGAAAAATTAGGAAAGATGACTCTGTACGGTCAGAGACATACAAATGGGAGAACGGCAGAAAGGATGGGGAAAAATGAAGGTAACGTTTGACAGGGATATCCTAAACGACGCGGTGACGCACGCTATGAGCGCTGTATCGTCAAAGAATACGATTGCGGCAATCGAAGGGATACAGCTTTGTGCGTCCGGAGAGCGCTGCACGCTGAATTCCTTCGACCTGGAGAAGGGAATCCGGTGCGAGATACCGGCACAGGTCGAGGAGGAGGGAAGCTGCATTATAAACGGCGCAAAGCTGAATCAGATTATCCGGAGTATGCCCGGCAGCATCACAATCAGCGTGGGAGAAAACAATGTAGCGAAGATCCGCAGCGGCCGGTCGGAGTTCACGATTCACGCGCTTGACGGAGAGGAATTCCCCACGACGCCGATGCTGGAGGGTGATTGGGGCTTTTCCATTGCGCAGTGTGAGCTGAGGGACATGATAGCGAAAACCGGCTATGCAGTGGCATCAAATGATCCGCGTCCGGCGCTGAACGGACTGTTCTTCCGTATTCTTGACAACAAAATTACGGCAGCGGCAAGCGATAGCTTTCGTCTCGCCATCTGTGAGAAAACGGTGGACCTTTCAAAAACATCACAGGAAAGCAAGGCGCTCGATCTTTCCATGATCGTGCCAGGAAAAACGGTCGGGGAATTGATGAAGATGCTGAAGGACACCGAAGAAAACGTCCGTATTCTGGCTACCAGAAAGCATGTCATTTTCTTCTTTGAAAAGGATAATCTATATTTCTATTCACGGCTGATTGATGCGCAGTACATCGATTATGAAAAGCTGATACCGAAAAATCCTGTGATACATGCGACGGTCAGCACCTCACTTCTAAGGGAAAGTTTGGAGAGAGCGTCTCTTGTAACGGAGGACCGGGCGCTGGGGCAGGCAAAAAGTCACGTGAAATTCCACTTTGGAGAGGAACTCGAGGTTTCTTCCGTATCTGCAAACGGTTCGGTTTTTGATGAAATCAACATCGAAAAGGAGGGCGGAGATCTGGATATAGGCTTTAATTGCAGATATGTACTGGACGCGCTGCGGGCGGCGGATACGGAGAGAATTCGACTGTCTCTGGTCAGTCAGCTTGTGGCAATGGTTGTCGAGCCTGTCGAGGAAAAGAAAACGCCGGGGCAGCAGGAAGAAAGCGGCGTCGAAGGAGCGGAAGGGAAGGAAAAGGCAGACGGCAAAGGAAAAAAGAAGAGGGAGACAGGCGTGGAAAAGGATCGTTTTATCTTCCTCGTTGTACCTGTTCGAATGAACGGATAAAGAATGGAATGAATGGACCGGAAGTTAAAGAAAACAGCCAATATTCATTAAAAAAGATACGTTTTGTGGCCTTACCGGCCAAAAGGGTGTAGATAGAAAGAAAAAATCAAAGGTTCCCTTTGAGAAAAACAAAGGAGATACAAAAGGACATGCTGGCGGCAACCATAACATTGAATCCGTGTCTGGACAGAACGCTTTATATAGGTGGAGGACTGAGAAAGGGAGAAGTCAACCGGGCGGAATACGCCCGGCTGTGTGCCGGAGGAAAAGGCGTTAATGTATCAAGAATGCTCCGGCAGCTCGGCGTCTTTGCGCCGGCCTATGGATTTGCGGGAGGAGAAGAGGGAAGGCTTTTTGAGGAGCTGCTGAAGAGTAGCGGCATTCCGTATTTCTTAACCGGTACAGCATGCGCCACACGGACCTGTACAAAGATCGTCGATGCGGATGGTTTGACCACAGAGCTGAACGAGCGGGGAGGTCCGGTGACGGCAGAGGAGCTGAAACGTCTGATCAAAAAATCCTCCGAATTCGCGGCGGTCAGTCTAAAGTATAAAAAAAGGGCCTATTTGGTTGTCAGCGGCAGTCTGCCGGAGGGAGCGGAACCGGAGATTTACAGGGAGCTGCTTTTGGAAAACGGAAGAATGGGGATACGATGTGTGCTGGACGCAGACGGAGAGGCCCTGAAAAGAGGACTCGAAGGACGACCCTGGCTGATCAAGCCGAACATCCATGAGCTGTCCTCCTATGTGGGCTATCCGCTCCAGTCGCGTGAAGGCGCGGCAAAAGTGAGCCGCAGAATTCAGGCTGAATACGGCGCGAACGTTCTCTGTACCATGGGCGCAGAGGGGGCAGTCTATACGGATGAAAAGGGCTGCCTTTCTGTCAGTGCGCCAAAGGTAAAGGTAAAAGGAGAATCCGGCGCAGGAGATACATTTTTAGCCGCTTTTCTGTATGTCTATGAAAAAAGCGGCGGCGACAGCGCGTCGGCGTTGCTGTTTGCAGCAGCGGCTGCAGCCGCTAAGATCGAAAGAACGGGCTCGGATATGCCGGGAAAAAAGGAGCTTCTGCCGTATTTGCAGAGTGTTTACATAGAAAATGTGACCGTGTAAAACCACGAAAATCGGCCGAAAAGGACCCAATTGATGTTTTATGTCTTCATGAACGGATTGCAGGAATGCCGGAAACGCATATCGGTTTTGCGTTTTCATGAACGATGAACGAAAGGGTGCGGAAAGAAACCGAGGAGGAAACAAATATATATGGATGAAAAAGATATCAAACAAAAGGATTATACCTTTGAAAATCAAAAAATCGTCCCCGTGCAGATGGAAAAAGAGGTGAGACAGTCGTTCATTGAATATGCAATGAGCGTCATCGTCTCACGGGCGTTGCCGGACGTGCGGGACGGACTCAAGCCTGTTCACCGGCGGATTCTTTACGCTATGTATGAGGATCATCTGACGTATGACAAGCCGTTCCGCAAATCCGCGACGACAGTGGGTAATGTGCTCGGCCGTTATCATCCGCACGGAGATGCAGCGGTGTACGACACCATGGTGCGTCTCGCACAGCCCTTTTCTCTGCGGTATCCGCTGATTGAAGGACACGGAAACTTCGGCAACGTGGATGGCGACGGCGCGGCTGCATACCGTTATACGGAGGCGCGCATGGCGCGGCTGGCAAATGAAATGCTTTCCGACATCGAAAAGGATGTCGTGGATTTCCGCCCGAACTTCGACAACAAGCTGAAGGAACCGACGGTCCTGCCCGCAAGGTTTCCGAATCTGCTGGTCAATGGCTCGGTAGGAATTGCCGTGGGTATGGCGACCTATATCCCGCCTCATAATTTGGGAGAGGTCATCGACGGCACCGTATACTATATGGAGCATCCTGAGGCGACCGTAGCGGATGTCATGAATTACATCAAGGGACCGGATTTCCCGACATACGCGACCATCTACGGCAGCGCGGGGATTCTTGAGGCATACTCTACGGGCCGCGGCCGCGTTATGGTCCGCGCGCGTGCGGAGGTGCAGGAGGATAAGCACCGAATTGTCATTACGGAGATACCGTATCAGGTGAACAAAAGCGCGCTGGTTGCCAGCATGGCGGATCTGGTCAAGGATAAGCGCGTGGAGGGCGTGACGGACATCAGAGACGAATCCGGCCGCGCCGGCATGCGGATTGTCGTGGACTACCGCAGGGATGCGAACGGACAGATCATTCTGAATCAGTTTTATAAATACACGCAGCTTCAGGACACTTGCGCGTTCAACATGATCGCGCTTGTGAATGGTGAGCCGAAGCAGCTCACGCTGCTCGAGATTCTTCGCCACTATATCGAACATCAGGAAGAGGTTGTGTCGCGGCGCGTGCATTTTGAACTCGACCGGGCGCAGGCGCGTGCGCATATCCTTGAGGGACAGACCGTGGCGATCGATAACATAGACGAGGTCATTGCAACGATCCGGGCAAATGAATCCGTGACAGATGCACGGCGTGCGCTCGAGGAGCGCTTTTCTCTGACGGAGCCGCAGGCACAGGCTATTGTCGATATGACGCTTGGTAAGCTTGCGGGACTGGAGAGGATAAAAATTGAAGAGGAGCTTGCGCAGAAGGAAAAGTTGATCAAAGAACTCAGCGAGATCCTGTCGGACGAGACAAAGCTCAAAGGGATCATTAAGGACGAGATGTTGGAGATCAAGCGCCGGTTTGGAGACGAAAGACGGACGGAGATCGTTGCTGCCGAGGACGAAATCATCCTTGAGGATCTCATCGAGCGCCATACCTGTGTGATAACCGTGACGCATGACGGCTATATCAAGCGGCAGCCGGCGGACAGCTATGCTGCGCAGCGCCGCGGCGGCAAGGGAATTATAGGCATGACGACTAAGGACGAGGACTTTGTGGAAAACGTGAGCGTCGTGCAGAGCCACTCTTACCTGATGATGTTCACAAGTCTCGGAAAGGTATACGTAAAGAAAGCGTATCAAATCCCGGAAGCGGGACGGACGGCGAAGGGCACGAACATCGTCAACATACTGGAGCTCGGCGAGGGTGAAAAGCTGACGGCAGTTATCTCTGTTGAGGAGTTCTGCGAGGATGCGTATCTGCTTATGGCAACGCGGCACGGCGTTGTCAAGCGCGCGAAGGTGACGGATTTCGCTTATCAGCGCAAGGGCGGAAAAATCGCCATCAGCCTTGATCCGAACGACGAGCTGGCCTTTGTAAAGAGAACGAGCGGTGAGGATGAAATCATACTGGCAACGAGGAATGGCATGGCGGTGCGCTTCAACGAAAAGGATGCGAGGGTCATGGGACGGACGGCGCGCGGTGTGAGAGGCATACGGCTGGAGGAAAACGACTTTGTTGTGGGGGCGGCCGTTGTCGAGGAAGAAAAAGAGCTTGTGACCATAACGGAGAACGGATACGGCAAGCTGACGCCGTTTACGGAATACAATACGCACAGCAGAGGCGGAAAAGGCGTGACCTGTCATGCAATTACGGAAAAAACAGGTCGGCTCGCCGGAATTGCCGGCGTCGGAGAGGGAGACGACCTGATGTTGATCACCAATGAGGGAACGATCATCCGGACGCCTGCAGGGGATCTGAGAAGGTGCGGCAGAGCTAGTCAGGGCGTCATTGTGATGCGGCTCGCAGAAGGCGCGCGCCTGGTCAACTTTGCAGTGGTGCCGCCTGAGGAGGAAGACATCACGGACAGTGAAGGGGAAAGTGTAGAGGGAGATGCTGCGGAAGCGGCAGAAAGCGGTGAAAATACAGAAACAGTAGAGGAAAGCGGACAGGAGGAAAATCTCCCAGACAGCGATCTTGAAATGCTGGATATAGACGGAGACGAAGCTTAATGGGAGAAAGCCGGACGCGAGGTATTGCAGTTGCACGCGAACCGGTGAAGCGGTGTGAAGAGACGGCGCCGGTCTTCGGGAGAGCGATCAGAGTCGCAGCGGACTGCTTAGCTGAATTTAAGGATTTTAACCAACGAACGGCGTGTGGGGATATGCAGACGGTTTAACACAGGATCCTGAAACCAAAAGGGCGCCTCTGAATAGCGGAATTAGACAAAACCGGTGAAAAAGGACAAAAATTTTCAAGAAGGGATAAGAGTATGAAGGAAACGAAGAAAAAGAAACCGGATATGGCCGGGCCGGGCGCAGAAGCGGGAGACCGGAAAAAGGCGCTGGAAACGGCGATTGCGCAGATCGAAAAAGCCAAGGGAAAGGGAGCGATCATGCGGCTGGGAGAGAACGCGACGATGCAGGTTAGCGCAGTTTCGACGGGGTCGTTGACGCTGGATCTGGCGTTGGGCATCGGCGGCGTACCGCGCGGAAGAATCATTGAAATTTACGGACCGGAATCCTCCGGTAAAACAACGGTGGCGCTGCATATCATCGCGGAGGTGCAGAAGCTGGGCGGCGAGGCGGCCTTTATCGATGCGGAGCACGCGCTCGACCCACAGTATGCAAAAGCCCTGGGTGTCAACATTAATGAACTCTTGGTTTCGCAGCCGGACTGCGGAGAGGATGCGCTTGAAATAACCGAGGCGCTGGTGAGAAGCGGAGCGGTGGACGCGATCGTAGTGGACTCCGTGGCCGCGCTGGTGCCGCAGCAGGAGATAGATGGAGACATGGGTGCATCACATGTAGGTCTGCAGGCAAGGCTGATGAGCCAGGCTTTGCGTAAGCTCGCGGGAGCAATCTCAAAAACAAACTGCGTAGTGGTATTTATCAACCAGCTCAGAGAAAAGGTCGGCGTGGTGTATGGAAACCCTGAGGTGACGACAGGCGGAAAGGCGCTGAAATTCTATGCTTCCGTACGTATCGATATCCGCAAGGCGGAAAGCCTGAAAAACGGAACGGAATCCTATGGAAACCGTGTGCGAGCCAAGGTTGTCAAAAACAAGGTTGCGCCGCCTTTCCGCGTCGCTGAATTTGATATCCTCTTCGGAAAGGGGATTTCCAAGTCCGGAGAACTGTTGGAAATCGGCGTGGAGCTGGACGTGTTTAACAAAAGCGGCTCCTGGTTCTCCTATAATGGGGAGAGAATGGGACAGGGAAAGGACAACGCAAGGAAATATCTGGAGGCGCATCCCGAGCTCATGGAGGAAGTAGAGCGTATGATCAAAAGCAGGGGAGATCAGATTGATCTGGCCATGAAAGAGGAATTTGCAGACGAGGACAACGAGGACGAGGACGGAGAAGAGGCCTTTTCCCTGAATGCAATTGACATTGAGGGAGAATGAAACAGATTAATACTTATAAATCGAAAGCATATACATAAACAGCTTCACTTTATCAATGAAATGCATGAACTTGAATGAATGGGATCCGTGTATGGATCGGAAAAAAACGGTAATGCTAAATAAAAGAGAATACATCGGACAGATGAAAGCGCAAAACCGAAAGATGGAAGCGGAAGGCAGGGTATAGAAACGTATCAAAAAGCAATCGGCGCAAAGAGGACATAAAACGCATGCTGTTTACGTGACCGCAGCGGACTAAGAAAATAAGAACCGGAGAGGCGCCGCGCAAAAACAAATGCAACAGCGAAAAAAGGTATTAAGGAACGGTGTAAAGTAAACAAAGAAAAAGCCTTCCTTTGACGGCGCGAAAAAATGTCGGACGCATCGTTTTCGTCCTCGGAAAAGGGCGGAAGGCAAGCGGAAATAGAAAAGAAGAAATCCATTCAGGTCCTACAAAAAGGGCGCGAATTCATGAAAGGCATGGTCGGAGACATGGCGGACTTAGCAATTACAGTGACAAGTGTCGTGCGGTCGGATACATCACCGCGAGCTCAACTGACGCTGAAAATTCAGTCAGGAGAACATGAAGAAACGGTAAATTATCAGGTAAACGGAGCGTTTGCAAAGCGGAAATACGCGGTGGGAGATAGGCTGACGCCTGAAGAATATGAGCAGCTTCAACTGGCAGGAGAAGCAACAAAGGCGTTGGAAAAAAGCTTTACCCTGCTGCACTACGGCGACCACACAGAAAAAATGATGAAAGAAAAATTGGCCCGCCGCGGTTTCTCCGCAGAGGTCTGTCGACTTGCGGTCGATTACCTGAAACAGAGCGGATACATCAACGAGAGAGAATACATGAAAAGGCACATGACGTATTTGTGCGAACGCAAGAGATACGGCAAGGAACGGATTCGCAGAGAGCTTACGAAGAAGGGTTTTTCAAGAGATGCGTTTGATGCGGTCTTTGAGGAATGGTCTGCAACGTTGGATTATTCGGAGGCCTGCCGGTATCGAATCATAAAAATGGGCGGCGCGGCAGCCTTTGCCGATCCAAAAATGCGCGTCAGAAATATGGCTGCCCTGGTCCGTTGCGGCTTTTCACCTGTAGAGATACGAACGGTGCTGCGGGAATTTGAAGGGCTGTAGAAGCCGCGTGAAAATATAGTAAGGAAAGAAAGCGAGGGCCTGTATTAACCCGCGCAGCGGAACGGAAACAGGCTTGCATCCCTGAAGAGAACAGGCGGAGCGCTGGGGACGGACTTACGCAGTCTATTCCGCAGAAAAGAGGTATCTTTCAAGCTTCGTTTTTTGGCTTTCGCTGCCTAACGGAGCGGCGATTTTGATTTGCATAACCACCCACAATTCCGAAAAAAGGATGCTTTCGCAGAAGCGAAAGCCATGGTCATAAAAATGGAAAACAGACGGAAAAAGAGCACGCGCGTAGGCTTTGTATCGCTGGGATGTCCAAAAAACCAGGTGGATACGGAGATCATGCTCGCTGAGCTTTCGGCAGCCGGGTATGAAATAACGCCGGAGGAAACGGAGGCGGATATCGTGGTCATCAACACCTGCGCGTTTATACAGAGCGCGAAGGAAGAGGCCATTGACAACATTCTGGATATCGCGTGGCTGAAGAAACATGCACAGCTGCGGGGCATTGTTGTCACCGGATGTCTTGCGCAACGTTATCAGGAGGAAATTTTCAGGGAAATGCCGGAGGTGGATGCCCTGTTAGGCGTCGGAAGCCTGCACGATATCGTCGATGCGGTAAGGCAAATCGATGTAAAGCAGGCGGGGAAAGAGGTCTGCCGCTATTCCTCTTTTCGGCGCATCGAGGATATGAAGCAGGGGGGCGACAGAATTCTAACGACGCCGTCCTACCTTGCCTATATGAAGATATCCGAGGGCTGTGACAACCGTTGTACATATTGTGCAATACCGCTGATACGGGGAGGTATGCGATCCCGTCCGATAGAGGCGCTCTGTGCGGAGGCAAAGGAACTGGAGGGGCTCGGTGTCCGGGAGCTTGTGCTCGTCGCGCAGGATACGACGGCATACGGAACGGATTTATACGGCGAGCCGCAGCTCGCACGGCTGATACGCGCTCTGTGCGATGAGACGAGCATTCCGTGGATCCGCGTTCTGTACTGTTATCCGGAAAAAATTACGGAGGAGCTGGCAAAGGAATGGGAAAACAACCCGCGTCTGCTCAGGTACGTGGATCTGCCGGTCCAGCATTTGTCAGACCGTGTTCTCAGGCGCATGAACCGCAGAGGCGGCGTGGAAGCCGTTGAAAGGGCAGTGCGCAGGCTCCGCCAAATTCCGGGCATGGTGATTCGAACGACTTTTTTGACCGGCTTTCCGGGAGAAAGCGAGGAGGATTTCCTTGAGCTTTGCGAGGGGGCAAAGAGGTTGAAGTTCGACAGGGTCGGTGTGTTTCCGTATTCCCGCGAGGAGGGGACCCCCGCATATGATTTTGAGGAGCAGATCGAGGAGCAGATCAAGCAGAATCGCTGCGACATTCTGATGAGGGAACAGGAGCTGCGGTCGGAAAAGGCAGCGCGGAAAAAGATTGGAGAGGTGGTCACGGTCTTATGTGAAGGCTATGACGGCGCAGCGGAAACTTATTACGGCAGAACCTATGCCGACGCATACGAGATTGACGGTAAGGTCTATTTTACGAAGAGGCTGGGTAACAAAAGGCTTCAGCCGGGATCGTTTGTAAAAGTAAAAATTTTGGAAAATATGGCTTATGATCTGGTTGGTGAATTGGTTTCTGCGGAAGAAAAGAACAACGACTGAATGAAAAAGACGGTACACGATGTGACCAAATGCCTGTTTTGAGGCGTATTTTGCGAGCCGCGGGTTTTCTAATGAGCACGGCGTAAAATCACATCACCGTAAAGCCGCAGCGAGCCGTGCACCGCAGATTTGTCAGATTGAGCAAAGCTCAATCCACCAAACTGCCGGGGTTTTTGATAGTATAATGAGCACGGCGTAAAATCACATCACCGTAAAGCCTAATTGGACCGTATACCGCAGTTTTTATCCGACTAAACTTGTTCAGTCATCCGAAACCGCCGGGTGTTTCATGGTATTATGAGGAGGGAACTCGCGGCGAAGCAAAACTGGGTTCAGGCAGGGTGGAAAAACTGCGGGACTTTAAAAGCACGGTATGTCCCATATGTCTTTGAAACCGCGGATGGTCGACAGCCGGGCACATTAAAGGGCGGACAGCAAACATTTATTTTGCTGTCCGCTCTTTTTTGACGTAGCTTTTTTTCTTAACGGATATAAATTTTATCACTTCTGTCCATACTATTTATACGGCCGATACATCAGAGCCTTGTGTAAAAAAGTGCGGCGGTCATCGTAAAAACAGCATCGCGGATAGGGTCTGGAGCGGGCTGCATAGAGACAATTTTTGCCGCCTGAACGAGCAGGCAGATACAGCGGCGCGGAAAATCTTTGCAGAGCACGGCCGCTTCCGCATACAGCCGATTGTAAGAATATAAAAGCTTCCGAAAGAAAGGTGGATGCATGTGAAAAGGATGGAGAACGCGGAGAAAGCGGATAGCGTGGAAAGCGCGGCAAAGGCCGCGGAAGCAGAAAAGAGAGAGAAGAAGTTCGGCAAATACCTGAGAACCGATATGGCAGGAGAGGTTTATGCGGCCCTTGCAACGGAGCAGGGAAAAAAAAGCGAATCTCCGTTTGACGGCGTTGTGTACAGTACGAAGGACGACGGAAGGGTGAAAACGGAGACCATAGAGATACGGACACCAAAAGCGGCGGAACAGTTCAAGAAGCCGGTGGGCACATACGTCACGCTGTACTGCGGCGAAATTTGGAAATCCTCTGAGGCGGATTTTGACCACTGCTCAAAGGTACTCTGCGACACGGTTCTCTTGCTGGCGAAGCAGCTTGCGCCGAAAATCGGTTCCGTACTGATATGCGGGCTCGGGAACCGGCAGATTTCCTGCGATGCGGTTGGCCCCCTCACCGCAGGCGGTGTAACGGTGAGCAGACATCTGTTTACAGGCGGGATTTTAGAGCCCTGTGAAGAGGATGTACTCCTTTCCGCCGTAACGCCGGGCGTGCTCGGCCAGACGGGTATTGAGGCAGTGGAGCTCGTTCGCGGGGCGGTGAAACATGTTTCGCCTGACCTCGTTATTCTGGTGGACGCGCTTGCATCCAGAGAAACTGACCGTCTTACGAGGACGCTGCAGCTTTCGACAACAGGCATTTTTCCGGGTGGCGGCATCGGCAATAAGCGCGCGGCTATTGATCAGGAGGCGCTCGGTGTCCCAGTCATGACCATTGGCGTTCCGACCGTGATCGATGCGGCCACGCTGATCTATGATGCGCTCAGCGGCGCAGAGCTTCCACTGAAAGCGTTGACGGACGATGAGACGGCGAAGCTGACGGAAATTTTCGACCGTTGCAGCGGTATGTATGTATCGCCGACGGATTCGGACCGTATCATCAGGGAATATGCACGGCTGATTTCAAATGCGTTGAACAATGCTTTTGCCGCGGAATGCTACCGTTGAGAGATACGCCGCGTTTTTGGATTAAAGGGATAAATGGAAGGAAGGCGGCGCGAATAACGGGGTTTGTTGCCTGATCAATTTCGTGAGCCTTGTGCAGACGCAGCATTCTTTGCGCGTCTGCACTTTTATTCTCTACAGAACTTTTGGACCAAAGACCGCAGAATTTATGTATCTCCTTGAGATCTGCGGAACCGCTCGGCTCTCTCTCTTTGCATAGATTGATCGATAAGGACATCCGTGGCCGTTCGGTTTTACTTATACATTTAAAAGCTGTGCGCAGCGCAGAAAAAATATGCAGGCCCGGAGCGCGCCTTCCCCCACAGTAGGACGACAGATTGCTTTTAAACCACGTTTTGCTGTCAATATAAACGCGCACGGGAGAGTGAGGGTCTATGGGCACTTCATACGTTCGTAAAACGCTTTTCACAGCGTACGTACTTATTTCCTTACGGGCGACATATTGAAAACCTACGACAATTATGCTATAATGAACGAAGTGAATTCAAACCCAATTTTCCTTATGTCATCGGACTGAAAATTGGGTTATAATGAACGAAGTGAATTCAAGCATATGTTTCCACAGACAATCGATCCGAAACATATGCTGTAATGAGCGCAGCGAATTCAAATCCAATTTTTCTTTCGTAACTGTTTAAAAATATGATGTCATGTGTACGGGGTAAGTCTATTCCATCGCTGAGCCGCAGTCTTTTGATCCAGCAAAACTGCCGGTCATTTTCATGAAGCGAACCATTCGAATCCCGGAGTGGAAAGGAGATGATTTTTTTGACAGATTCACCAAAACGTATCCTCCTGATCGTCAATCCGGCCTCCGGCATGACCAAGGCTAAGGAGGCTCTGCTTCCAATCCTGTCTGTTTTCACTGAAAAAGGGTATCTTACAACCGTACTGACGACCGCAGGCCCCGGAGATGCAGCAAATTTTGCCGAAAAGTACGCGGACGGATACGAGATTGTTGTCTGCTGCGGCGGAGACGGTACCCTGAATGAGATTATCTCCGGTATGCTCAGGACAGGTATACGAAAGCCCATTGGCTTGATTCCCTGCGGAACGACGAACGATGTGGCGCATACCATGAATCTGCCGTGTTCAACCCTGACCGACGCTGCAACAGCCGCTGTCTGCGGACGCGCGATCCCGCATGATATCGGCATTTTCAATGGCAGCCGTATTTTTTCCTATGTCGCTTCCTTTGGCGCTTTCACGAAGGTATCCTATGATACGCCGCAGTGGCTGAAAAATATGTTCGGCCATTTCGCGTATGTGCTGGACGGCATTGCCAGTGTGGGCGACATACGGCCGCAGAAAATGCAAGTGCGCGCGGGCAGCGCCTGCATCGAGGGTGAATTTATCTTTGGCAGTGTGACCAACGCGACATCTGTTGGAGGTGTCGTCAAGCTGAACGAGAAGGACGTGCAGGTGAACGACGGAAAATTCGAGATTTTGCTGATAAGGAATCCGAGGAAGCCGAGCGAGTTGACGAAAATTTTGAGCTGTCTCAAAAAACAGCAGTATGATGGTGAGTATGTATATCTGCTTGCAGAAAAATCGGTGGAATTTCAAGCGGACAGTGAGGTTCCTTGGACGGTCGATGGCGAAAGAGCCGGCGCGCCGATGAATGTAAAAATCGTCAATCTGAACAACGCGATAACCATGATGTACCCGGAGAAGTGAATGAGGCGGCGGCAGGGTTAGATGAGAATATGAATAGTTTACATAATATTAAATTACTATGTATTATATATACATAATAAAATGATAAAATAAACCAATACATATTAAAAATACTAGCATAAATATACATGATGCGTAACATTCCGATATCAACAGCAAAATCGGATTTTATCTGCCTGCATTGTTTTGCTAACACTAAAAATATCGTATATATCAGTACTTTATACAGATCCGAGTCTTTTACTTGTTTGACATTTTTCGGTTTGATTTGAACTGCAGTGCAT
Organism: Clostridiales bacterium; assembly: GCA_019415985.1. GTDB lineage: Bacteria > Bacillota > Clostridia > Oscillospirales > CAG-272 > CAKTAA01. The sequence continues at coordinate 13,728 of DXYE01000017.1, read as the reverse complement.
GCATATTATGTATTTTTATCCTTTATAAAGAATGTGTTCTTTGCCCTGCCGAGATGGCAGGAAAGAGGGCCTAACACGCGGTGCAGAGGCAGGTATTTTCAAAACGACAGCCATTGTTTTTCTGCCGGCGCTGCTAGGGCAGAAAAAATCCTTTTTGTCTTGGTCACGTTCTGTGGTACTTTGATCTCACGCAGAAGCCGCCGCAGTCGTCATAAATTATAGTGAGTGAATTGAAAAGCAAACGGCGCTCAATGGATTCCGCCTGTCGTTTTCAGAAGTTCATGAACTATATATCATTTTGAAGAAAGCAGGTGTATCCAATGAATCAAAAGCTCCGATTCCTCGTTCAGTTCGCCATTCTGGCAGCAATAGAGGCGATATTCTGTTTTACGCCGCTCGGTTCGCTGCCGGCTTTCGGCCCAATTGTCGCAACGCTTGCGATGATTCCCGTTATTCTCACGGCTCTGCTGCTCGGTACAGGCGCGGGAACGGCTATGGGTGCGCTTGCGGGTCTGTTCAGCTTTCTCGTATGGACCTTTGCACCGCCGTCTCCCATAACAGCCTTTGTATTTACGCCGTTCTATGCGCTCGGAGAGTTTCACGGAAACGTCGGAAGCCTGCTGATCTGTTTTGTTCCCCGTATCCTTGTGGGAACCGTTGCGGGATTGCTTTATAAGCTCTTTTCAAAGACTATGCCGACAAAAAGCTATCTTGGAATGGTGATTGCGAGCTTTGCCGCCAGTATGGTCAACACCATAGGTGTAATGGCCGGCATCTGGCTTTTCTTCGGCAGTCAATATGCGTCCATAGCGGGACAATCCATTCTGATCATCATCGGCACAACGGTTTTAACTAGCGGAATTCCGGAAGCGGTAGTCAGCGCTGTGGTGTGTCCTGCGGCCTGCAAAGCAGTGAACGCTGCGCTGAAAAGAGGGTATAGCCGCGGATAAAGGCCCCATAATTCATGTTTATGGGCGGAGCGCTCCTTCCAATATTACAAATTTGTGCCGCCGAAGAAAAATGAATCAGGCTGGCGGATAATTGAATAAAGACTATGAAAGTGCACTGCAAAACCAATCATTTTGCGGTGCACTTTTGAAATTCGGGGAAGCCCGCAATGAAAAAAGCGCCGACCCAGGCGCAAGCCTTGAGGGCGTTTCCCTGCAAAAAGCCTCGAAAGCAAAGGAATGCTGTGTCCGGTGAGCACGCCGGACAACTTGTTTATCTAAAGCGCAGGTGTGGATAGATCTGTAATTCCCATTTGATTTCGTATTTTATTCTTGACATATTATAGATATGTGGTAAAATATTATTATACATATTGTGAATTCGTGATAATTCTCACCCGCACGGACGGATTCATAGACAAAATTAAGGGTCTTACAATGAAAGAGAAGGAAAGGAGTACTCTCCGCAGTATCCGTTATGTGCGGGAAATTCTGAATGCAGAAGACAGAGCTGTGGAAAGAAATGAAAACATGAAAAAGTGCAGATGGCTGGGCGCGCTTTTGTCGCTTGTTATGATAGCGGCGGCGTTTATCGTCCCATCGACGGCCGCAGAGCTTCCGTTTAAGGATGTGCCGGAGGATAGCTGGTATTATTCTTATGTCAGCTATGTATACGAAAATCAGCTCTTCAGCGGAACATCCGAAACTACTTTCGAGCCGGATACGCTGATGACGCGCGCCATGTTTGTACGCCTTATGGCCAATTTTGATGGTGTAGATCTCACGGACTATACGGAGACGCCTTTTGAGGACGTGGAGGACGGCTCCTGGTATGAGAGCGCCGTTGCTTGGGCGGCTGAAAACAAGGTTGTTCTCGGCACATCTGAGACGACATTCAATCCCGGCGACCCAATTACGCGCGAGCAGATGTGCCAGCTTCTGCTCAACTACACCGTTTACGCGGAGATTACGCTGAATGCGTCGGCGGAGGAAGCGGAATTTTCCGATGCTGACCAAATCAGCGGTTGGGCTGCGGAAGCGGTCAGGGCCTGCCAGACAGCGGAGATTGTTTCCGGAAAGGGCGGAAATGTCTTTGACCCGCAGGGAACCGCATCCCGCGCAGAGGCGGCAACGCTGCTGACCAATTTCCACAAGCTGTATGCGATCGCTGCAGAGCTGTCGATCACGGATTTCGTCATTGTCTATCCGGCTGGGGGATCGGTATATGAGCAGTACGCTGCGGAGCTGTTGGAGCGCGCGCTGGAGGAACAGTTCGACGTCGACATAAAGGTTGCAGCAGACAGCGAGGCCGCCGAGCGCTGTGAAATTCTGATCGGCGAAACAAACCGCGGCATTCAGCTCCCCGAATCCAGAGAGGAGCCTGTGTACTACCTCTACCGTCAGGGAAATAAAATTGTTGTGGCCGGCGATGAAAGCTATATATGCGCGGCGGCGGGGGATCTGGCCCGTGCGGCTGAGGATCTCTCGGGTCTTTCCAATGAACCGGAGGCGATGACGCCTGCCTTTGAAAAGGCGGACAATATCATTCTCATGATCGGAGACGGCATGGGCCGACTTCATGTCAAGGCTGCGGAGACGCAGTGGACGAAAAAGGATGCGCCGGCATATGGCGGCGCCCGTACCTTTGCAGGTTGGGATCTGATGTATAATTCCCGAGTGTCTACTTGGAGCAACAATTCTGCTGTAACGGACAGCGCGGCTTCCGGCACGGCGCTATCCTCCGGCTATAAGACGAACAACGGTTACGTCGGTATTGACCCGGATGGCGTCTCCCGTCAGAACATTCGTGAGCTTGCTGCGTCAAAAGGCGCGAAAACGGGCGTTATAACGACCGAGGATATAGCAGGAGCCACGCCGGCCGCCTTTACCGCACACGTACTGGATCGCGGTATGACGGAGGAGATTTACAGGCAACAGGATGCGCTGGATATCGATTATATCAAAGGCATGGGTTCGGGACCGCATCCCATGACCAATGACAAGCTCCTTGACAATGTGAAAGAGGCGCTGGATATTCTGGACGCAGGCGACCGTTTCTTCCTCATGGTAGAGGAAGCATACACAGACAAGATGTCCCATCAAAACGAAATGGTATTTATGATCCATGCAATGGACCGTTTCGACCGTGCAATCCGATATGCGCTTTCATATACCATGTTTGACAGAGAGACGGTTCTGCTGATTACAGCCGACCATGAAACGGGCGGTATTGTAGAAAATGAAGACGGTACGTTCTCCTTTACCACGAATGAGCATACGGGCAATCAGGTATATCTCTTTGCTGTCGGTGCAGGCACCGAAATTTTCGACGGCAAGATGATCGACAATACGGATATCGCCAAGTTTATGGCTACGACTTACGGTGTAGAGAATTTCGGTGAGTATTGAAAAACGGTGGAAAATTCGATATAATTTAAGCACGAATGCCGAGACAAGGAGGGCGCTGTAAAAAGGATTTCCTTTTGCCGCGCCTTCTCTTTTGTCAAAAGATATGCCGGTTGACTGCTCTCGCAGGGGAGTCCCGGCATTTTTTGTTGACCTCTGCGTCCCTCTATCGGAACAGGATGGCGGCGAAGTATGCAAACAGCGCTGTCAGTCCGCCGCAAAGCAGTTTTTCTAAAAAATAGCGGCGCATACGCAGGCCGGATTCCGCTGCGAAATACATTACCTGGAGATGAACACAGGATCCGGCCCAGCCCACAATAAAGGCGGATACTGTCAGAAACGGGAGAGAGCCGTCTCCGGCCGCCGCGGCAAGACCGCTCGTAATTTCAATAAGGCCGGAAAAGAGTCCCCAAACGGCATGGGGGACGGTTTCCGCAAAGGAGGAAAGACAGGTGCGCAGAGTAGTCTGAAGGACGGTAAAAAAAACCACAAAGCCGCAAACGGCCAGAAGATTTTGCGCGCAGCCGGAGATCACACGGGAAATTTCTCCGATGCGGAAGGGTTTGGTAGGTGCGGCAGCAGCCTGAAAACGGTTTTTTCCCAGCCAGATTTTGCGAAAAACAAATCCGGCGGTCAGAGCGGCAAGCGCCTGGCAGATCCACAGGAGCATGCCTACACCCGGGTCGCCCCAAAGCCTGGTTCCAAGATACCCGATGAGAAAGGCAGGACCGGTGTTATTACAGAGGCCGATTGCAAATTCCGCTTCGCTGCGTTCTATCTGCCCACTCTGGTAGAGTGTGATCACGCTGACCGCGCCGACAGGAAAGCCGGAAAGCAGACCGAGGAGAAAGGCGGCGGCGGTCGGAGCGGAAAAACCGAGTATACGGGAAAGCGGAGCGGAGAGGATCTTTCCTGCCGAGCTGCACAAGCCGGAGGCTGCGGCAATGCCGGAGATGACCATAAAGGGAAAAAGCGCAGGGATAACAGAGGAAACGCATAGGGAAAGCCCATCGGAGACACCCTGGGCTGCGACGTGGGGCGCTTTCAGGAACAGAAAGCCGAAGAAGCAGAGCGCTGCCCAAATCATATACAGCCGGAGCGCGGCGCCATGTCGTCGTACACTGAAAAATTTAAGTTTTGTGTGCTTTTCCTGATTTCTTTGCCTCATCTGTTTTATCTCACCCACCTACCGCATAGAAATAAAGTGATCCCATTCAATATATTTGAAATGGAAAGGAGATATGACAATGGCGGGAGAAGAGAGACAGAGGAAATATACGGCCGTACCCAAAAAGACTGTAGCGAATATAAAGGAAGCAAACGGTAAACCGACGGCAGCGGTAAAAAAGAGGCAGCACCGCAAGCCGCTGCATGAAATCCTAGATATCCCGGCTAATGCGCTGTACAGCATTCCGTATATGGAGATTCGCGGAAATCGGGAGATCACATTGGGCGGATACGCCGGTCTGATCCGCTATGATACGGAGGAAATCGTCCTGAGGCTGAACGATCAATCTTTGCTGACCGTAAGCGGCAGAAATATGCAGCTCGGCGTGATCGCGGGAAATGTTCTAAAAATCACGGGGGATTTTGAATCGATCCTGTTTGGAAAAAAAGGATAGCCTTGAGGGATGCGCGCCGGTGAGCGTCCCGGAGGAGCAGAAAACGTTTATTTGTTGACATGCGCAAGCGCATCAAACAAAGCTGCTGTTCGTGCTGACCAGAGATGCCGCCGGCCATTTTTATAACGCTGCGCCCATAGGATATGGGTTGTAGCAAAAAGGCTGCCGAAGGCATAGAAGGGGAATTCGGGCAGCCTTTTCGTCATGCAAAAGAGAGATCCTGCCGTTATTGTTAAGGCTCATGACTGCTGCAACACGCGTTCGCCCATAAAGTAGGGGAGAAAGACACCCATCTTCTTTATAAGGCTTCTGTAAATGGCCGCTGCCTTTTCAATCGGTCTTTTTTCAATCTGATATACCCGGCCCAGGATGACTACCCTCACGTATGCGGGTCCGTTGTCCACATAGAATACCGACCGATCCGTGTTCAGCAGGGCGCTAAATACGATCACGGTCAGCAGCGCCGCTGTGAGCAGTAAAGCGATCCATCTCCGCCGCCGGCCGTAAGCCTTTCCCTTTTTTTTGATCGCTTTTGCTCCTGCCCCTGCTGCAGCTTCCGCTTCTGCTTTTACTTTCACCTCTGCTCTCATTTCCACATCCTCTGTTTTTATAATCACCGACCACCTTTCCGTTCAGACCGCGCGCCATGCGCAAAAAGAATTTGAAAAATCGCCTACCCGCGCAAAGGGCTTTACTGACCGAGAATCAATTCTGCAATAGAGGCTGCCAGATGCTCTCCTGCCCGCACAGCTTCCTCCAGCGTGTTTCCGCAGGATCCAACCTCAAACAGCAGCGATCCGTTCGCAAATTTCTGATTGAAAGCAGCTGCGCGGATGTTTATCGGACGCGCAAAGCGTATGTAAGAGGTGTTCAGCCTGTTCTGAAGATGTACGCCTACGGTCAAATTATCCTCCCAAAACGGGAAATCTGCGCCGCCTGCATTGGTGCCTGCTAAGATCATTATCTGTGCACAGCTCTCTCCGTCAACGAGCGTTACGGGCCGCACACGATCGCCGTTTTCCCGGATGATCGCATCCCTGTGGACGTCGAAAACGTAGCGGATCGATGGATATTCCTTCAGGTATGCACGAATCTGCACCGCCGCGTTGTCATAGGACTCGGTATAGGATTCCTCGTCAAACATTGTCTCACAGTGCAGCGTGGGAATGCCGGCCCCTCTGAGGACCTTGGCCATCGCATTTCCCACGGCAACTACATTCTTTGTAATATCTCGGGACCGCGGCGCATCTGTTTCAGCGGTGAAATACGACATGCCTGTGTCTGCGTAAGCCTCCGTCCCATGCGTGTGCAGAATCAGCACCAATGGTTCCCCTTCCTCCGACGGTACGTAGGGCTCGATCGGATAAGCGCGGTCCAGATAGGTTTGGAGGTCCAGATCGAGCCCGCTGTAGTTGCTCATCAAAAGCTCACCCTCCGAGGGGGATCCGGAAAGATCCAACGGCACAATTGGATAGGCGCCCTTAGGTACCGCAGAACGGTCATAGCTGTACAGGGTTTCAAAGCTCATCGTCTCTTCGTCCTGAGGCGGTGGAAGCTCAGTGATCGGCTCGTCGCCCGTTATATATGGAAGCGAGGGCGGTAGCAGAAGCGAATTGTTCCCGGTATCGTCCCAAAAGACAGCGGCGGCTTCTGCGGCAGATGAAAAATACACGGTCCTGCGCAGGACTTCGGCTGAAAAGGATAGCGGCTTTGCACCGGCGGTCACATCTGATTGCAGCAGCTTTAGAACGCCGCCCTTCTCAAGCCATTGGTACCCCTGGAACAGAGCCAGAAAGGTCACGCAAACCACGGATACGGAGAGAAAAAAGAACAGCAGAAAGGTTTGATACAGCCGTATGAATTTTCCAGCGAGGGGATGTGACCTCAAAAGCTTTTCTTTTTCTCGCCCGCCCTGTGCGCGGCCGCGTCCTTTACTATCTGCGTGCGTGTTTGCTTTTCTTTCCCTGCGGCCGCCCATCTTTGTACCCGAAGCGGAGCTGTCGGAACGTGTTTCGTCTCTGCTGGCTTTTCTATCCTCCGCCTGCGCCTGCGCCCCATCGGCTTGGCTGTTTTCCGGGCCTGTTTGACTGTCGGCTGTACCGAATGAACCGCAGTCATATCGTTCTTTCCGTTTACCCCTGTGATCCGTGCGTTTATCGGCGCCTGAATGCCATCGCCGGATCCGTTCCCCGATTCCGTTCATGTCCTCACCCTTTTCCTCTGTCTCCAATTTTCCGTTTTGGTTTTGATTCCCCTTTTTCTGTCGCCTCTATCCTCTATCCGTATATCCTTATCCTTTTTCGTATCTTGCAGGTCTGCCAAGCAGCGATGCGGATCACCAAATCAGCCATATAGTGAAAGAAAGACACGGAGGGTACGGTAAACGGGTATCCCTCATACGATGATACCGCTGTCGGCGTGCTTTTTTTATTGTTGTTCCCTAAAATGGTATACATGGCTCTTTATTATTGCGCTTCCGTTTTATTTCTCCTGCTACGAAAAAGGGCCTCTGTGGCTGCATAAGTCTCTCTGTTAACTATTTATATGAAATACGGACACGCCCTTATGCATGTCGGAGAGCCGCCCGTTTTTTTTCTTTTACGCCAATCTTTTATGGCTCGTCCTTTAAACACTGCCCGACTGTTTGCTTTTCGACAGCCTTTTTTTATGTTTCCCTTCATTGCCGTTTTGTTTTCCTCATTTCCGCCGAATCGTGAATATTTTGTAAATCTCAACTTGTTCCTAACGCAGATCAGCGGACGTCTGCCCACATAAATTCAAAAAGCCCGAAACTGAGGTCTCCCTAGCTTCGAGGCAGCGCAGTACAGAAAAGAAAAGAGGACCCGTCAAAACAAACTGTTTTGGCGGGTCTTCCGATAAAAAACTTAGTTTACTGCTGCTTTCTGATTATGATCATAGGCATACGGTGATCTGAGTCCTTTAATGCCTTTGTTTGCTTTTTTATGCTTTTCCGCGACAGACGGACGGATGTGCAGCGGTAAAACTGAAACCCGTCTCACCTGTCTTCTGTAGCCGTATCTACACCGATATCCAATGAAAAAGGGGAGGCGCGGTATTCAGGACAGCATATTAGCGGCGAAATCCAACAGCATAGGCACGATAAGATAGGACAGAAAGGCTACGACAGACAGCGCGAGCAGGGAAATAAGAACCTGAATCAGGGCTGAGCCGTTATCACTGTACAGCGCCTCGGCCTTTTCGCGGTTGGCGGCATCGATGTAAAGCGGGAGGGCAGATCTGTCTCCCCGTGACTTCTTCTCCCCGTGCTTCAGGCCGCCCGTTGCTTCCGGGGACTCCGGTACGACAGATACGACACGACGGAACGAACTGCGCGCGCGAAGGGAATGATGGATGAGAAAATGGTAATCGAGCTTTAGATCTTTGAGTGATTTCGCTGTCTCCGGCGTAGTGGCGCCGGTTTTGATCAGTGCACGAACCAGCTTCCCCAAGGCGCGTTTCTGATAAAGAATCAAAAATCCGGCAATGACAGCACCCAGGAAAAACGCCATAATTATGACATTCAACAGGTCGGTCGTTGAGGGAAAAATCGCATTCAATAGATCAAACATGGTGAAAAGCCTCCTTTCGGGAAAATAGACGGCGATTATTATTTATTAAAACAACAAACAGATTGCCATGAGCAAGCAGTTGACTTAGGGACAAGCGAGAATTCTGCCGGCGCCGGAAAGACTGCGGAGATTTATAAAGCAAATAAATGCTTTTGAAAGCTTCTTTGCATAGGTTTTTCAGTATAAAAAAGCAGGATAAATCTATGGTAAGAGAGAGGTTAGACTGGCGGATATTGCAGTTCAAACGGTTTTTACTTTTTAGGAGCTTTTCATACAGACGTCTTATGCTTTACGCCGCTTTTCACCTACGTGCTTGTACTGCTCAAGCAACTTGTACTAAAGCAACGCGCAAACCGGAAACCGCAGAGGTACGGTGCGTTTAACCAATTCTGTCGCAGCCCATGTAGGGACGCAGCTTTTCCGGTACGGTAACGCTTCCGTCCGCGTTCTGATAATTTTCTAAGATGGCTGCCATGGTACGGCCGACTGCGACGCCGGACGCGTTCAGAGTATGAACGAATTTCGCCTTATCCCCTGCGTTGTCCTTGAATTTTATATTGGCGCGCCGCGCCTGATAATCCTCAAAATTGGATGCGGAGCTGATCTCCACATAACGACCGTACGAGGGCATCCAGACCTCGACATCATAGGTCTTAGCTGATGAAAAACCGACGTCTCCCGTACACAGGAGAACGACGCGGTGCGGCAGCCCGAGCCCCTCCAGCACGGACTGTGCGTCATGGGTAAGCGCCTCTAAAGCCTCGTAGGAGGTTTCGGGTCGGACGAATTGGACGAGTTCTACCTTGTCGAACTGATGCTGGCGAATAAGCCCCCGCGTATCGCGTCCGGCGCTTCCGGCCTCGGCACGGAAGCAGGCGGAATAAGCAGCGTATCGAAGGGGAAGCTCGGCGCCATTGAGGATATCGTCGCGGTACATATTGGTCACCGGAACCTCGGCAGTCGGGATCATGAAATAATCCTCGCTTTCGATGTGAAAAGCGTCCTCTTCAAATTTCGGAAGCTGACCGGTACCGGTCATGGAGGCTCGGTTCACCATGTAGGGAGGAAGGATTTCCGTGTAGCCGTTCGCGGTATGTGTATCAAGAAAGTAGGAGATGATGGCGCGCTCAAGACGCGCGCCGAGCCCCTTCAGAAAATGGAAACGTGTGCCCGTGACCTTTGCGGCAGTTTCCGGATCCAGAATACCGAGCGCTGCACCGAGATCCCAATGGGGCAGCGGATCAAATTCAAAAGTGCGGGGCGTCCCCCAGCGGAGAATCTCGGGGTTCGCGGTATCATCAGCGCCGTCCGGTACAGAGTCGTGCGGAAGGTTGGGAATTGAGAGCAGAAGCTGACGTATTTCTGCATCGATCGCTGAAAGCTTTTCCTCGTCTGCTTTGACAGCAGTAGACAGCTCCTTCATTTTTGCAAAAACGGGCGCAACGTCAACACCTTCGCGCTTGAGGCGGGGAATATCCTTGGAGACGGTATTCTGCTCCGCTTTTTTGGACTCTGTATCAGCGATTAAAGCGCGGCGCACAGCATCGCACTCGAGTAGACGGTCTATCTGTTTGCTGTAATCCCCGCGGCGTGCTGCAAGCCGCTTCTTCACGGCCTCGGGATTCTCTTTGATGCGTTTGATGTCGAGCATAAAAAACTTCCTTTCTTTATCTAACGAAAAGCAAGAGCGTCGCAGAGCGCGGTCGCCTTCTTTTTTTTATGACGGTGGTAAAAGGTATGAAAGATAAATCCTGCAAACTCCGATTTATGGCCTTCGCTGCCCAAAAGAGCAGCCATTTTGCTTCGCAAAACCACCCACCATAACTATGGCGGACGGAGGACAAACGCAACTCGACCGCATCCGGTTTTTGAGTCGTTGATCCAAAAGTCTGAGAACAACGAAAAAAATGAGGTGATTTTGTACCCTAAAATTTATCTTTCAATTTTACGAAAGCGCTTTCAAAGCTGTCGGACGGTGATTCTGTAAAGATATCATCCCCGCAAAGCTGACGGAGCAGGCACTCCAGGTCTTCGTCGTCGGTAAAGGACAGCTCAATTTTTCGTCGGCTTCCGGAGTGCGTTATTTTAAAGCGGCGGCCGAGCCGTGAAGCAGCGCGCGCTTCGAGCTCGCGAAAATAGCTTTGACGCATGGGGGAAGCGGTTTCCGATTCAGACGGCGGGGATTGCTGCTCTTTTAAGCGCCGCACCCAGAGCTCGGTTTCCCGGACGGAAAGTCCCTTTTTGCAGATCATAGAGGCAAGGGATGCCTGTGCTTCCGGGTCGGAAACAGAAAGAAGCGCGCGCGCATGGCCGGCGGAGATCCGGTCGGAGGCAAGCAGGGAAAGAATGTTCTCCGGAAGATCCAGCAATCGAAGCGCATTGGCGATAGCGCTTCGGCTTTTACCAATCTGCCGTGCTGCGTCCTCCTGTGTCATGCCGTATTCCTCAAGCAGGGAGCGATATGCCTGCGCCTCTTCCACAGCATTGAGATCCTCGCGCTGCAAATTCTCGATCAGTGCGAGCTGAGCGGCCTTTGCGTCATCGGCTTCGAGAATCATAGCGGGGATTTCAGAAAGACCTGCCATTTTAGCCGCCCGCCAGCGCCGTTCACCGGCTATGATTTGATAAAAACCGCTGTCGCCGCCGCTTTCACGTACAGCGATGGGCGAGACGACGCCGTGCACCGCGATGGAATCCGCGAGCTGAGCGAGCGATTCGGGATCAAAGCTGCGCCGCGGCTGATCGGGGTTGGGCTCAATGTCGCTCAGGCGGATCATGGTGATGCGGTCGCCTGTTTCCGCCGTATTTTCAAGGAAAAGGGAATCAAGTCCCCGTCCCAATGTGTTTTTAGCCATAATTATGATAGGATCCTCCTTTCGGAATGGGGCTGGATTTGCGAAAAAAAACGGCTTTCTTTGAACGGCGTAAACCACAAAGAGAGGAGTTCCGCCTTTCATTGTGGATATGGTTGATTTTACGCATATCAAGCCCAAAATACCGTCTTTTCAGATAGCAAAAGTTTATGCAGCCCGAAATAAGTGCAACACACGTGGACACGTACAATACCGTTTAAAGGAAAATGAGCCGTATTTCTTCAGTCTGCCACAAATACGACCGGTTATATTCTTTGGAACAGCTCCTTTGTGACCTCCATGTATAGATGCGCGCCCTTGGAGTGTTTGTCGTAATAGTAGATTGGCATCCCGAAGCTGGGCGCCTCGCTGAGCTTCACGTTGCGGACAATTGGCGTGGAAAAGAGCTTGTCCGCATAGTACTTTTTGAGCTCCGACAGCACTTGAACGGAAAGATTCAGGCGGCCGTTGTACATGGTGATGAGGATTCCCGTAAGATTCAGGCGGCTGTTGTAGTGTTTTTTGATCTGTTTAACGCTCAGCATGAGCTGGGAAAGTCCCTCAAGCGCATAATATTCGCATTGCATGGGTATGATGAATCCGTCGGCCGCAACCAAGGCGTTGATGGTCAAAATGCCAAGCGACGGTGGACAGTCGATAAAAATATAATCAAATTGATCCCTCAGGTTATCCAGTGCATTTTTCAGCCGGTTTTCCCTGTGTTCGGACATGACGAGTTCAAATTCTGCACCGGCGAGTGAAATGTTAGCAGGAATAGCCCAAACGTTGTCATAGTTCGTTTGAAGGACGGCAGAAGATATGTCGGAGCGATGGATCAGAACATCATAAATAGAACATCGGATGGCTTTTTTGGAAATGCCAAAGCCGCTGGTGGTGTTCCCCTGAGGATCTGCGTCGACAATGAGCACGCGTTTTCCCAAAATACCGGCGGATGCGGCAATGTTCACGGCTGAGGTGGATTTTCCGACGCCGCCTTTTTGATTTGAAAAAGTTATAATTTTAGCAGAGCGCCCTTCCGTGACGGACATGAACACTTTCCATCCTTTCTGGATCATGATAAAAATAGCATCAATATTATTGTATCATGATTAAAGAATGCTGTCAAGAAAAGGATTGAACATTCTGCGATATCGGATGGAAATATGCAAAGGATGGAAAAAATTTTACGCACGATGCTTTGTGCTCTAGATGGTAAAATGTTTCACGTGAAACATTTTTTGCAGTTCTGTAATCGCAGCAGTTGAAATGGAAAAACCGGCAAATGTTTCACGTGAAACATTTGCCGGATTTCTTTCCCTTAAGACGTTTTGGAAATTTTTTCTTTAATCGGATGTAATGCCGGGGCTTTTTTTGAATAAAAATACTATGTAACCAACAGGTGGAATTTTGTTGCAACCATTTATACCTCCCCTTATTGAGGTATGCGGTCTGCCTTGGGTATCCGGATAATCCATCGTATCTCCTCTTCACATTCCTCTCGTTGGCTGAAAATATCAATGCCTGCATCCTTTACCGTACTAACAGCCTTTTCTACCGCGTTAAAAAACAAACCGATGTCTTTGATGATAACCTTGCGCTTTTGGCAGTTCGGCGTGCGTTTTGCGTGCTCGACGTCTGCTAAGATACGGTCGACGTATTCCTCTGTTTGCGCAACATTTAAATTGTTTTTTGCCGCATGTATGACAACGGAAAAGCGCTTGTCCGGATCGTGAATTCGAAGAAAGGCGCGCGCGTGACGTTCTGTGAGGCCTGCTTTTAGGATCAGCTCGCGCTCGTTCTCACTGAGTCTGAGTATGCGGAGCTTGTTCGCTACGTAGGATTGGCTGACAGAAAGTCGGCGGGCAATCTGCTCCTGCGTCAAAGCGTAAATGTCGATCAACGAGGCTATCGCGCCGGCCTGCTCAAACATATTTAAATTTTCCCGCTGCAGGTTTTCGATCAAAGCAAGCTCCGCCGAACGGCGGTCATCCGCATCGAGAATGATACAGGGAACCGTCGCAAGCTCCAGCAGCTTTGCGGCGCGTAGACGCCTTTCTCCGGCAATAAGTTCATACAACTGTGAATTTTCGGCATAGGTCCGATGCGATGGCGCTGAATCCTCGCGCAGCGGACGGAGCGTCAGCGGCTGTAGGATGCCAAACCGCCGTATGCTGTCCGCAAGTGCGATGATAGAACCGTCCTCAAACATTTTTCGCGGCTGAAACGGATTTGCTTTGATTTTAGACGGTGAAATTTGGTGGATGCGACCGGCCTCGATTTTATGTTTCAAGTCGAATTCTTTTTCTGCAAG
>DXYE01000169.1 GCA_019415985.1 Clostridiales bacterium | reverse complement strand
CATGCTGGATTTACATGCCGTTATCCTAGAGGACCTGGAGAATATTGTTTGTCAGCCACTTTCCTGGGACAAGCTCCGGGGTAAAACAGTGCTGAACACCGGAGCGAGCGGGATGATCGCGTCCTATCTGGTTTATACCCTCTTATATTTAAATGAAACGAGAGCCGCCTCCATTCGGGTGCTTGCCCTCGTTCGCAATAAGGACAAGGCGCTGGCTCATTTTGGGCCTATCGCCGAACGTCCGGATTTCCAACTGCTCGTGCAGGATGTGTGTGATCCCCTGCCGGATTGCGGGCCTGTCCACTATATCATCCATGCGGCCAGCCAGGCCAGCCCGCGGCAGTTTACGGCCGATCCGGTCGGGACTATCCGTGCGAATACCGTCGGTACGGCCACGATGCTGGATGAGGCGGTCAAACGGCAAGCCGATGGCTTTTTGATGTTATCTACCCGGGAAATTTACGGCGTCCAGCCTATTGGTAAAATGTATGCGAAGGAAAAGGACTATGGCATAATCGATCCCACCACAGTGCGCGCCTGTTATCCGGAAAGTAAACGCCTGGCGGAAACGCTGTGCGCTGCTTATACCGCACAATACCATGTGTCAACCAAGGTGGCCCGTATCGCTCATACTTACGGTCCGGGAATGTCGCTTGGCGATGGTAGAGTCATCGGTGATTTCGTTCAAAATGTTATCCGCCGTGAAGACATTGTCATGAACAGCGATGGCAGCTCTATTCTTGGGCTAACGTACTTGAGTGACTTGGTCGCTGGTCTTTTTTTAGTTTTGCTTGATGCACCTGGTCTGGTTTATAATGTTTCCCGTATGGAAGGGAGCCTTTCGGTGGGAGAACTCGCCGGGATGTTAGCCGGATTATTCCTGGACAGGGACATTCGCGTCCAGAAGAAAGTAATTTCCGTTCAAGAAAAATCCGGCTATTTATCGCAACCTATCGCGTTGCTGGATTCCGCTTCGATTATACAGGAGGGCTGGAACCCTCAGGTCAATCTTCAGACAGGCTTCCGCCGAACGGTTCTGTATTTTGAAACTAAATCGTAAAGGAGGCTGGAGAGCATGCCTGCTATCAGCGTGATTATGCCGGTTTATAATTCCGAGAAATACCTGCGGGATGCTATCGAAAGCGTTTTAAAACAAACGTTTACGGATTTTGAATTACTACTCATCGACGACGGTTCAAAGGACAGCAGCGGAATAATATGTGATGAGTATGCCAGCCAAGATTCACGCATCAGAGTCACGCATCAAGAAAATACCGGACTTTGCGGTGCACGTAACCGTGGCTTGGAATTGGCAAGGGGAGAATATATTGCTTTTGCAGATAATGACGATGAATGCTGCCCTGACATGCTAGAATCAAATTATCGTGCAGCTAAGGCTAACAATGCCGATATGGTGAAATTTGGCCGGACGACACACACACTGAAGAACGGAAAGATATACAAAACGGATGTGCGCGATTTGGAAAAAGCCGTCTATGAAAAGGAGGAGCTTGTAGAAAAGTATCTGTTTTTAAAGAACAAGGACTTATTAAATACGGTTTGGGATGGACTGTTTCGTGCGACAGTGATTCGGGAAAACGCCCTTCACTTTGATACAAATCTTCGTTACGGCGGTGAGGATATGATCTTTTGTATGCAGATATATCCTTATCTGTCAAAGCTGGTGATGAATCCTGGGATATATTATATCCATAACATTCGCAATTGGCATAGCACTTCGGCAGTAAACAATGCCGAATCTGTAAAAGGCTACATCGCGGTAGCAAATGTCGATATGGAGGTATATTCTCATCTAGGATTACATGATGAGGTACAAAGGATAAACAATATATCTTCCCATTATCTAATCCCCCTTCTTCTATCCCTCAATCAGGTAAAAGCCTTTTCCGACAAGCAGAGGGTGGCCTTCCTTCAGGGACTGGAAAAACAAAAAGGCTTTCAATTTACCATGGATGATTCCCTCTATGCAAAAGTGAAAGCGATTTCTAATAGGAAGGCTAAGGTGGCCCGCCTTTTCCTTCAGAAAAAGTATGGCCTCTTAATAAGTTTAGCTAGAACGTATGATTTACTGCTGCGTTTTAAAGAAAAGATTATGTAGTCAGGAACTGAAGGAGAAAAGGTTATGCCAGCCATAAGCGTGATAATGCCTGTATACAATTCCGAGAAATATCTGCATTCGTCAATCACCAGCGTTTTGCGTCAGACCTTTACGGACATTGAACTCATTTTGATTGATGACGGTTCTACTGATTCGAGCGGAGCCATATGTGAATCGTTTGCTGCGCAGGATAAGCGGGTTGTTTTTATTCGGCAGGAAAACCATGGCGTTTGCTGGACGCGCAATCGGGCTATTCGTTTGGCCGCTGGCGAATATATTGCTTTAATTGATAACGACGATTGGTATATGCCGACTTTATTGGAAGACAACTATGCGCTCGCCGTACAATATGGGGCGGATATGGTTAAATTCGGAAGAGTACGGGCGGATATGGATGGGGATGTATTACAGGACGCCTCTTTTATAAGCGCGCCGTCTCTTTATGTGTTCCGTGAGAAAGAGATTAAGCAGGAATTTGCTTGTATACGCGATTTGAAGGTATTTGATTATGTTTGGGATGGACTTTATCGTACATCGTTTTTTCGCGATTATCAGCTGCAGTTTGATACCTCCATGCGATTTGGCAGTGAGGATTCCAAATTAACTTACCAATTTTTCCAGCATACGAAGTCTTTCGTCATCAATCCTAAGGTATATTATATTTACTTTAAAAGAACATCGCACAGTATCTCGGCAAAGTTTGATCAAAATATTATTGATTCCTTATTAATTGTTTCGGATTTGCAAAGCCAAATCTGGGAGTATGTTTTTGATCAGAACGTCCCTTATAGTATAACCATCCTATGGGCCATGGAAGATCTTATCATTATTTTGCAAAGGGCGCTGCTTCATCGTTCCTGCCCCTACTCGTTTGCCCAAAAAAAGGACATCCTACGTTCTTTTAAAGAGCACGCCGCTTATCATTACCCGTGGAACAAAGAAGTATCCAAAAAGGTTTTTCAATCAAGCAAGACAAAGTGGTTAATGGCTTGGCTACTTGCGCATGATAAATATGGGGTGCTGCTTCGCTTATCGCAAATATACCAATCCTATATTCGGTTGAAAAGAAAAAAAGTAGTTCAGAAGAATATTACTAGATTTGAAAATGAAATCTTATCGCAAAAGCCTTAGAGATTGGCTTTATAGGAGGATCAATGGAAAAGTTTTTTGATTTAAAAGAATTTCTAATTCTTATTTTAAAAAAATTGAAATTCATCATAACAGTCACCTTGCTGGTTACCGTTTTGTTTGGAATTTATCGGACTTATCCGCTCGTTAATCAATATCTCACCTATCAGCCGCATACAGGCGACACAGCTAAAGAGGAAAACTCGGCTGGGCTACCCTATACTTACACAGCGAAAAAGAATTATGTCATCAATAATTCGAAATTTAAAGACGACATGAACGATACCCATTTAAACTATGTTACGGGCGTTTTAAGCTCGCTCCAGAAGTCGGATTTGATTGTGCAAAAACTGTATGAAACGTATTTCGACCAAGTGAAAAAGTGGGAAGCCGACGCCCGTATCCGCCTGGTCGATTTAAATTATCAGCTTCCCACAATCTTGACCGAGGAGTATACTATCGATAATTTCCGTGATATCTTCAGCATCAATATATCTGGTGTAGTGGTTGAATTTAACGTAGCAACGTATTCGAAGAGCCTGTCTGAAAAAATTCTCGATCAATATATCGCACTTGTTCTTGAACAGGCAGCCCCTTTAATCGATCAAAAGCTAGATTATATATCGAGTAATACTGCGAAAATTGCTCCGGTACCGGCAACATCGAATCCGCGTACTAATATGGATACGAATACCAGTATTGTTCGTCCAACATTACGAGACATCGCCGTTAAGGCGGTAAAGAGCGGCGTTTTAGGCGTTGTTTTCGGCTTGCTGCTTTCTATTGTCCTGATATTTTTTGTGGATATTATGGATATTCGCCTGCAAGAAACCGTTCAGCTGCAAAAAATGAACCTAACGGTGCTCTCTGGATTCCGTTCCGGCAAAAAAAAGCGTTCTAAACGGTTATCCCGTTTTATCGATAAGCTGGAAGGCTATCCGGATATCCGTATGTCGGTCGAAAATTGCGGGTCGGCCCTGGTGTTGATGCTTACGCAGATGTCAAGCGGCTCGCAGCCGGTAAGTAAACTCCTGTTGACCGGAACAGCAGATAAGCAGGAAGTAGAACAGCTTCAAAAGGCGATGACTGATTACGCGACTTCCCATCAGATACCGCTGGAGGTTTTTGTGGGGCAGACGGTTCTGGAAGAACCCAATTGCATTGAAGCGGCCGCCCGGGCCGACGCCATTATTCTTGTGGAGGAAAAGGGCGTATCCCGACTTCCTGAGATTGAGAATGAAAGAAAGCTGTTTACAAAAATCCACAAGGATATTATAGGCTGTGTGGTTTTATCCTAACCGGGGAGGGATTTATTTATGACTCCCTATATGACTGTCATAGTTACGGCAGTTTTATTTTCCTGCCTATGGCAGTATTTTGAGACGCGCAAGCAACTGGAAAAGGCCTATATAATCGGTCATACGGCAATTACACCGCACCGCCGTCAAATTTGTTTGGCTTTCGCATTTTTGGCCCTGTGGTTGCTGCCATCCCTTATCGTAGGCACCGGCGGAGACTATTGGAACTATCGTCAAATGTTTTATGAAATTGAGAATGGCGGTACTTCCTATGCGGAGATAGGCTTTCGAGTCGTTTGCCAAATGATTCAGCTGTTTACCTCCAATGCGCAGGTCTTGTTTTTCGTTTTTAATTTTTTGAGCTACGCGCTGTTTTTTAAATGCGTGAAGGATTATTCCGTCTGCTTCCCGGTTAGCGTTTTAAGCCTGTTTCTGGTGGGGATGTATTTTATCGGGATACCCCAGATGCGTCAGTTGTTGTCCATCATGCTGTTGTTCTATGGCTATCGGTATATATATCGCGGAAATTTCTGG
>DXYE01000168.1 GCA_019415985.1 Clostridiales bacterium | reverse complement strand
GGCATTGCTCGCCATAGTCGCGGGGGTTAGATTCCATCAGTTTCACCCCCTTTCCATGGGGGGATCAGGTGGTCCTCTCCCTTTCCGCTACTACCAATCCTGCGAGAGCGTGTTCTGCCCGCCAAACGCCTCCTTTTTGAAGAAAATTTGAGAAAATCAATGGCCAGCCAGCCCGACCGCAGGAAACGACAAAAAGCGCCCGGCAGGTCACAGACCCACCGGGCGAGAGCGAAAGTAATATGAAGTTTATTTACATGGTATAGTTCATACTCGTGGCCGAACCTCTCCACCGACTGGAACGGGCTTTTTTTGAGCGGTTAGCCCTTGTCAGATTAGGCGGGGACAGCATCCGGCGCAGCATGGCGGCATCCTCCTTCTATGCCGCCGTAGAAGCTGTCAGGGCAAAGAAAAACGGCGGCCTTGATTTCTCAAAACCGCCGTTTATTCGATCGGGCATAGGAAAAGGGCTGCTGTACGACGGCTTTTTTTCTTTTGCCGTCGTCCGGCAGCAAGCACTCATTCCGATGGTTTATAAAGCTGTTTCACGATTTAAGCGATGCAAAGCCCATCCAAAACTGATACTTCCCATTGCGGTATAAAGAATGATAACGAAAAGCAATTCACCAGTTGCCAGTGTTCCATTCAACAGTAAAGACCGCAGAGCATTGATAATATGAGTAAAAGGGTTGAGATTAACAATCACGCCCAAAACTCCGTCAATTCCTCCTGCCGGAAACAGTGCCGTGCTAAGGAAGAACAGAGGCAGCACGATGGCATTCATTGCCGTTTCGTAAACAACTTCATTCGGGAGAATTAGGCTAATTCCATACGCCATTCCCGATATAAAGAAAGCTGCCAAAAACACCAGCAGAATGGCCAGTAGAAATGCTCCAATACCAGCAGAAAATTCTACGGAAAACAAAAGACTGATAGCTCCCATAATGAAAACTTCAAGGAATGTGCATAGCACCGCTTCTAAAAGCTGTCCCAAAACAATGGAAGATCGGTGGACAGGGGCAATCAAAATACGGTAAAAGCTGCCGTCAGCTTTCATCATATAGTTCATTATTCCTCCGCTGCTGCAAGCGGAAAAACTCACTAATACAATAAGACCGGGCAAAATAAAACCTGTATAGTTACTAATTCCCGTTCCCTGCATGGTTTGAGAGGCAACCGCACTATAAAGAACCAGCCAAAGGATCGGCTGCAAAATCGTCACGACAATGGTAAAGGAATTATGAAACCGCCATTTGACATTTCGCTGCAAAATTGTAAGAACGCTCACGCTCATCCCTCCCGTCCAGCTTGTGTCAGCCGAAGAAACACATCTTCCAATGTAGGCTGCACAATTTCAATTCCAACCAGCGGAATGTGGTGTTCCAAAAGAAACGTCATTAAATCCACCATGCAGGAACGATCATCATCGGAGTTGCAGAGGACAGAAGCGTTTCGTGTAGAGAATCTATGAGAGGGGTGTTGTTGCTGCAAAAGTGGCAGATATTTTTGGGCATCCTTGCTGTTCGCAAATTTCATTTGAATAACATTTTGCCGCAGTACAGATTTCAAGGCATCAGGGCTGCCCTGTATGACTTCTTTTCCGTCTTTCATAATGCAGATTGCATCACTTAGTTGATCCGCTTCCTCCAAATAATGAGTTGTGAGAAAGATCGTTGTCGCAAAATCGTCCCGTATTTTTCGCATCATATCCCACATAGCCATGCGTGACTGAATATCCATGCCGACAGTAGGTTCATCTAAAAATAAAATACGAGGATTGGACATCATGTTCAGCGCAATATCCAGACGGCGCTTTACACCGCCAGAATAAGAAGATACAGGATATTTTCGGTATTTGCTCAAATCAAAATCTGCGATCAACTTCTCCATACGCTTCTCTGCATCCGCTTTTGGGATTTTATATAAGCGGCTCTGGAACATCATATTTTCCTCTAAAGAAAGGTGTGTATCAATGGAAATATGCTGTGATACGCAGGCGATTTTAGAACGGATTGCCGCTGCTTCGGTATAGACATTCTTTCCCAGCATGGTGATCTCGCCAGCCGTGGGCCGCAGATATGTCGTCAGTATGCGAATGAGTGTCGATTTGCCCGCTCCATTCTGCCCCAAAAGGGAAAAAATCTGTCCCTGCTCGACTGATAAGCTAAGCTGATTTAACGCTTGCACACCATTCTTATATTTTTTTACCGCATTGCTCACTTCAATAGCGTACATGGTGCTTAGTTCTCCTGAATGGGAAATTGAATTTCCGTGATATACTTGTCTGGATTTCCTTTCAAAAACATTCCGGGGCCTTTAATGAAAACTTCTCGGAAAGGCGGACACAGCTTCAACTTGTTTTGCTCCGCATAGCTGTCAATCGCAGCATAAGCAGATGTAAGCGTTTCATAGGAGCCAATATGCGTGACACACACAGCCTTTATCCGGGGCATCTCTTTTACTTCAATGCCATTTCCAGAAGGGGTGGCCTCCGTTGGCACACAGAGTTCCATATCTCCCATTTTGGTTTCGGGGTTCATTGATAAATAGCTGAAAAAGGGCGCTCCGTTTGCTTGCCCACGGATCGACTTGAATACA
Organism: Clostridiales bacterium; assembly: GCA_019415985.1. Lineage (GTDB taxonomy): Bacteria > Bacillota > Clostridia > Oscillospirales > CAG-272 > CAKTAA01. The sequence continues at coordinate 2,512 of DXYE01000168.1, read as the reverse complement.
TTGGGAAACACTTTGTTTGCTTCCGGGGCAAAGCCTTTGTACTTAATGTAAGCCACTCGCACAGGCTCTATTTCTCTGATCTCAATTTGATATTCCATGTCAATTCTCCTTTTCTTTTTTCACAGCGATCCACACTTCGGAATGACCGTTCTGGATTGTTTTGTGCTGGATCGGATAAACTTCGATGTCCGGCAGGCCCGCATACTCATAGCCCGAAAACGGCAGCCATTCCGTATAAAATCTTCTAAAAACCGATTGGACATTTTCTTTGAAATATCCGTTGTTTTCAAAGACTACCCATGTAGATGCAGGAATTTCGTATTCACATACTCCATCAGGTGCCTTGCTGCTGCTGGATGCCGCGATATAGTAAAAGATGTTTTCGGGATTTTCATATACGCTGACACCTAAAATTCCATTCGGTGCGGCATTGTTTAAGGCACATAGCTCTGAAAAACGGTTGCCATTCAAAGTCTGTTCCCAGAAAAGTGGCACATTTTTCTGGTTTTCTTCCATATTGTCAACCAATTTCATGCGGATGCCGACAATGCGGAAAGCAGGTTTCTCTATAATGTGATAGGACATAGCACTCCCTCCTGAAACTTTCACAGAAAAGCGGATTGGCGGGTAAGCGTTCAAAATAGCACCTTTCTCTTTGGCTGCGATTGGAGAAATCCCATGAACGGATTGAAACGCTCTGTTAAAAGAGGTCGGGGAAGCATACCCGTATTTCAAAGCAATGTCCAGTACTCTTTTATCTGTCCGCTGCAATTCAAAGGCAGCTTGCGTCATTCTGCGCCTGCGGATATACTCCGCCAATGATATACCGGCAACATAAGAGAAAATTCGTTGAAAGTAATATGTTGAGCAGCACGCAATTTGCGCCGCCTCGTCAAACGATATTTCCTGATCTAAGTGATTTTCAATGTATTCAATGGCCTTACTTAAATTGTTTAACCATTCCATTTCTTGACCTCCTTGTCTCCATCTTATATCCAGCAAAGATTTTATTCCTCTTAATTTCTGCTCAGATTTGTAAACTAACAATACGCTGATAAAAATTTCTGTGCAAGGCAAGATTATGAATTATAAAATGTAGCAAAGAAGAATATCACATCATTCCCGGCAAATGATATGAACTATACAATGTTTGTGGGTGATGTGAAATGGCTAATATCGCAGATTGCCCTGGTTTTGAAACCTTCGGAGCAGATGTAAAATCTGGACGAGAAGCACTAGGAATTTCCCGCCGTATACTGGCTGAAAAGGTAGGAATCTCTCCGCGCTATCTCGCAAATATTGAGTTGGTAAATGAAATTCCGAGTATTCCTGTCGTGCTACAACTCATAAAAATATGCAGACTGCCAGCAGAGCGATATTTCAACCCTTCACTGATTCGTGAAGATAGTGAACTTCGCCAGCGGATCGCTCACAAATTGCAACTTTGTCCAGAACGCTATCTACCTGTAATCGAGGGTGCTATTGACGGGGCACTGAAAATTAAAGAATCAACTGACGAAACGGAGGGTGTGTGAAAGCATCCTCTGTTTTCGTTTTCTAGGGCGGCTCTGCCGTCCTTTTCTTTTTGAAAAATCCGAGATTTTGTGGGCAGATGAAGGTGTTTCCGGCATTGTATTTACGGGGGAAGGAGCGTAGAGCAAGCACAGCAAGTGTGGCCACACTTGCGAACTTTGCTTTAGGGAACCCCTTCCCCATAAACAAAAAATTGCTTGTTGGGATAGTCCCAAACCCTTATGCAGAAAGGACGGTGCCGCCCTGTGGTAAATCGAAAACGCCCCATCATCCTGCGCTGTCCGGTAACAGTGGAAGAACGGCTACTGATTGAGCAGAAGATGGCCCAGCTCCAGACAAAGCGGATTGGCGCCTACCTGCGGAAGATGGCGATTGACGGATATATCATCTATGTGGACACCAGGGACATTAAGGAGATGAACAAACTCCTGTCCGCCATTGGCCGGAACATCAATCAGATCGCCAAGCGGGTCAACGCCGGAGGCCCCACCTATCAGGCCGACATGGAGGAAATCCGGGAAAGGCTGGATCAGATATGGCAGTTACAAAGACGCATCCTATTAAGTCAACGCTGAAAGCGGCCATCGACTATATCTGCAATCCCGACAAGACGGACGGGAAGCTGCTGGTGTCCTCCTTCGGCTGCGCCGCCGAGACCGCCGACATTGAATTTGAATGGACACGCCGCCATTCCATCGACAAGGGCACACACCTGGGCCGCCACCTGATCCAAGCCTTTGAGCCTGGGGAGGTTTCCGCCGAGGAAGCCCATGAGATTGGGATGCAGCTGGCAAAAGAAATATTGGGTGGCAAGTACGAGTTTGTACTTACCACCCATATTGATAAGGGACATATTCATAATCATCTGATCTTCAATGCGGTCAGCTTCACCGACTACAAGCACTACCATTCCAACAAGCGTAGCTACGACAAGCTGGGCGAGTATGAGAACCTGGACGAGCTCAACTACCTGGCCTCC
>DXYE01000167.1 GCA_019415985.1 Clostridiales bacterium | reverse complement strand
CTCTGATACCGGTGCCACTTCCGCCGCCGCAGGCGGTCAGGGTACTGCCCAAGATAGCTGCCGCCATCAGTAAGGCAAGGGGGCGAGTTTTCTTTTTCATGGTAAATCCTCCTGTTAATTAAAAAGTTGACCCTAATCTCAAGCGGTCTGATTTGGGTGCCAGACTCTATCGCTTGATTTTGTTAGTCTTATTATAGGCGCGGCGAGATACATTGGATAGAGTCAGCTTTTTGGAAGAGGTGGATGATCTTAATAAAAAGAAGCTGGTGGAGTAGGCTTCTTTTTGGTGGAATAGGCTGTATTTTGTACGGGGCAAAAAAACGGGCTATTTTTGATTTTGTTTTCGGTATGTTCCTGGCGTTATGCCGTACTTTTTCTTGAATACGCGCAAAAAGACACCACTGTTGGCATACCCGATACGAACAGCAATGTCTTGCTGGGACAAGTCGGTTGTTCGCAAAAGTTCAGTAGCCAATTCCATACGAAGATTAAGAACATAGTTTAGGAATGTCTCACCCAACTGCTCCTTGATGAACGCCGAGAGATAAGTGGGATTCATGCCGATGCTGTCAGCAACGCTGACCAGGCTTAAAGAGTTGTCGCAACAGTGCTGCTGAATGTATTCCACAATCTGATCTTTCAACAATTCATTATGACTTTTCTTGTTGCTGTTGATCCACTGGCAAATAATCTCATAGTCTTTGTACAACTGTGACATGGCAGCGGAGCTCCCTTTGGTGGCCAGAAGTTTGGCGACATTGATGTGGAGCACTTGAGAGGGGACCGACAATTCGTTGCACAGTCGTAATAAAGTCCCAACTAAATCCAGTATAAAGCACTGGAATACCGCGGTTGACTGTGAAGTGAAAATAGCTGAATTTTCTTCAGTCAAAGAGTCTAATATCGCTTTGACCTTGGCATAATCACCGATTTTTGCACTGTTCATTAAATAAATCTCGGTGTCCAGAGAATAGGTGTACGATGTTTTTGTGGTCTGTTTTTCATTGTATACATTCAGACCGTATACATCGGAAACCGGGAGCTCGGTTAAGGCAGTTTGTGCTTGCAAATGACACTTATACAAATTGTTCAATCCATGATGCGGTAAACTAACACCGATACTGGTATAAATTTGGAAACGCTCTGCAATCAACGACTGGATTTTCTTCAAACGATTTTCGATTGTTTGCATAGGCTTCTGTAGGTCATTCGGATCATCTTTCCAGGGAATATTGAAAATCAGAACAACACCACACATATCATAATCCAGAGTGACTAAAGAGAAGTCATCCCGGAATAACTCTTCGGTGATATTGCTGATAACCAGACGAGTTAATTGCATTTCTGCTAGCGAGTCGTTTTTGGCAAATCCCAAATTATCTTCTACGAATATTTTGGCACAGATAAATCCATCAAGGGAAAACTGTTTTGAAAAATGGGACATGTAACTTAGTGCATAATCCCGCTCACTTCGATTACCATTCAGAATTTGAAGAAGGACTCCCTTAAAGGCGACTGGGCGAACATCCTCCAGTTCGCCGTTAAGGCGATTTCGATCACCCATAACACGCTGTGCAATTTGTTCTATCTTCTCAAAACTTTCTTCTTCGGGCTCAACATATTCACTGGCTATGTCGTTCAGCTTGCGAACCAATGAACCGATTGGCTGATAACTTTTAGCTGTAAAAAGGAAGGTAAGCAGCGCGCCGGCAATGATTTGCATGACAAGGAAAAATACAATGGCCAGCATGAAAGAATTGGTGCGCGCATAAAAAACATCTGCAGGCAAGGTGATTATGTATTCCCAGTTGTGGTTAAGGGATGTGTGCTTGATTACGATCAGTTTACCAAAAGGTGTTGAACGCAAAAAGGTTTTACCTGTTTTTATATTTTGACCATATACATAGTTGTTGATTTCGTCGTTACCGGAACTAAGAATTGACGCTTGCGTGGGAAGATAGTGTACTTGAATGTCTGAGCTTCTCAACAAGACACCGCCATTAAACGGTTCCAATAGCAGCGTGGGATCATAATTTAATACTACACAACCATAATATGAGTTGGTATAGGCATTGAAAGGGCAATAGTATTCCACTACGTCTGTGTCATAGGTCTCGTAAGTGAGAGTAGCAGCCTGATAAAAAGGCTGGCACTGTTCCAGAAGCCAGCGCTTCCACTCGTCAAAGGACAGTCCATTATGTGGAGCATAGGCTTCATAAAAAAAGCGCGCATCAAACATTCCCTGCTCACTTATGACGGTATCTGAGCAAGAAAGGTATATGTATGCTTCTTTAAGGGCACTGCTACTACCAAGCTCATATTCAATAAGGTCAATTAATTTACTTGCAGCCAGATAACCGGAAGGATACTTTAGATTGTTTTTTTGGGAGAGACTCTCTATTTCTGCATTATGATAGATTTCTTGTGCCCATTTTTCACCGGCAGAGAAATTAGTAGCTAAGGTGGCATGCACATTCTCGACGGTGGAAACGTTATACTCGGTGACCACTCGTTCAAACATACTAGACATGTAAAAATAGCTAAAGCCTGTTACTGCAATGATTGCTAAATTTAGTGCCATAAACAAGAAAGCGAACCGCTTTATAAGCTTGTTTCTTCGAATTTTTTGGAATTTATGCATGAGTTGATTCCTCCGTTTTCAAAAGGGACAATAATAACAAATCTGACGGTTCGATTATTAAGGCAATGCCGCATAATTCTTAGTATACCATGCCTTTGACTGGCGAGTAAACCCTTTCATGCAAAAGTAAGCACCGACCTGGTTGGCCGGTGCTTACTTTTTTGAGAGGAGAGAAAATAGCGATGATAATTGCTTTTTACCCTTTGACGGCACCAATCATAACGCCTTTGACAAAGTACTTCTGCAGGAAGGGATAAATGCAGAGAATGGGCAAAGTTGCCACTACAATAGTAGCATATTTAATGGATTCGCTGACCGCAAGCATTTCTGCAGCATCCACACCCGTGAGCATGTCGCTAACATTGTTTTCGATGATAATCTCACGCAGTACAAGCTGTAGAGGCCATAGTTCGCGGCTCTTCAAGTAAATGAATGCAGGAAACCAGGAATTCCATTGCTCTACAGCATAGAACAATACCATAACAGCGACTACAGCACGGGAAGTTGGAAGTGCAACACGGAACAAAATTGTGAAATCGCCGGCGCCGTCCAGCTTGGCGGCTTCAATCAGAGTGTCGGGAATCGCTTCAAAGGAGGTGCGCATGATAATCAGGTTATAGGCACTGATGGCAGTGGGAATGAACAATGCCCAACGAGTATCTACCATACCCAGGCTGCGGACCAAAATATAGTTGGGGATCAGACCGCCGCTAAAGAACATTGTGAAGATAATCATCAGCATGATGGGGCGGCGTACCATCAGTTCTTTGCGGGAAAGCGCATAGGCGCCCAGCGTGGTCAGGCTGATGTTGAAAGCTAGAGCCAGAACCAGATTCAGGATTGTATTGCCGTAACCGGACCAAATTAACTGGTTTTTGAATACTTCGAGATATGCATTCAGGGTGAAACCTTTGGGGTAGATAAGGAAACCGCCGTTTTTCATCAATTCGCTGGAGTCACTCAAAGAAGCGAACAATACGTGCAAGCAGGGGTAGACCATAATGACCACAAGCGCGCACAGAATAACGGTATTAATTATGTTGAAAATTTTCTCACCTTTTGTTTGACGAATCATTGTAGAACTCTCCTTACCACAAGCTACTGTCGCTGACCTTTTTGCTCAGCCGGTTAATCGAGTAAAGCAGAATGAAATTTACGAGCGCGTTGAACAGACCGACAGCGGAAGCATAACTGTAGTTGGCATCTTCCAGGCCTTTACGATAAACAAAGGTAGAAATTACGTCTGCATATTGATAGGTCGTGGGATTGTACAGCAGCATAATCTTTTCGGAGCCAAGAGACAGAACCTTACCTACGCGCAGGATAAACATGATAACCACGGTGGGCATAATGCTGGGGAGGGTGATGCTGAAAATCTGGCGGAGTTTACCCGCGCCGTCCAGACGAGCAGCTTCATAAAGCTGGGGGTCGATAGCAATCAGGGCGGACAGGTATACGATAGTGCCCCAGCCCAGCTGCTGCCAGATATCGGAAGCTACGAAGATTGTGGTGAAGTATTCGCCGTGTGCAAAGAAATTGATCGACTCCATACCAAAAGACTGCAGGATAGCGTTTACAGGACCGTCCAGAGCCAAAAAGTCCTTAATCATGCCGCATACGACTACAACTGAAATAAAGTGAGGCAGATAAGTCAGGGTCTGTACCGTTTTTTTGAAACGGACATTTCTGACTTCGTTGATCATGATGGCTAAGATAATAGGTGCGGGGAAGCCCCAGAGCAGGTTACTAATGCTGATACGAAGGGTATTCCCCAATAAGCGCCAAAAATAGTAACTGCCAAAGAAATCTTGAAAATGTTTGAACCCTACCCATGGGCTGCCCAGGATCCCTTTTTTGAATGAAAAATCCTTAAAGGCGATTTGTAGTCCGTACATGGGCTCGTAATGGAAAATAAGATAGTACGCGACAACAGGGATGAGCATGATGTACAACCCTTTGTTTTGCACCACATTCTTTTTCAGGCGCGCCCAAAACGACTCTTTCCTGAACTGTGACTTGTCAGTCCTGCGAAGTGCGGCAGTCTTCATATAAATTCCTCCTAAGTAATTAATCAAGTGCCGAATTGATTTTGTCATTATTATAGTTTTACATTTTTTGTGTCGCCAGAGTTCATCTTTTAGGTATATGATTGTTTTTTTTGAAGCTGCCGATTTTTGGGGATTTTCAAATAAGATAAGACTCTGTCAAAAGAACAGACCCTTTTAATTTGTGGGAAACAATACGATAATATGGAGCAAGAAATCAAGTGAAGGAAGTGGCCAAATGACAATTGAACAAATTAATCAGGTACTATCAATCCCCTTTGCAAGTTCTCAGGAGTTGCTGGACTTTTATCGTAAGGAGTTGCCCGGGCGCGTAGGGAGCTACCGGCTGGATGAGGTTGGCCCGATCATGTCGGTTGGCTCTGATGAAGAAGTGGAAGGTTACTTGAACAAGCGGTTCTTCTTCAACGGTAAAGGTGTTGTGATGGAGGGCGCTATTGACTGG
>DXYE01000166.1 GCA_019415985.1 Clostridiales bacterium | reverse complement strand
CGACCTCTAGCGTGACAGGCTAGCGTTCTAACCAACTGAACTACCAGGCCATAAATGGTGGGAACAATAGGGCTCGAACCTATGACCCTCTGCTTGTAAGGCAGATGCTCTCCCAGCTGAGCTATGCTCCCTTTTACCACCTCAAACGGTATTCTATCCCACCGCTCTGTGACCTCTATAGTATAGCATATTCCAATTTGCTTGTCAATACTTTTTTCAATATTTTTCAACTTTTACAAGAACATTCAATGCATTAAATGTACATTTACCTTTACTCTGCCGCGCTTTCGTTCCGAATAAAATCCCTCTTTAACCATCCTGGTTCGGGTAAGATATCCACTGTTTTTTAAGGCAAGAGGCTTCCCATGACTCATTCCCTGGTATCATCAACCTTTCGCCTCAGAACAGCGCAGCAATTCTTCACATTCCTCTCTTTCAAAAATATATTTTTGCCCGCAGAAATGGCACTGAAGCTCTGCCCGTCCCTGCTCGCGAAGGATTTCCTCCACCTCGCTGCGGCCTAAACCGATCAGTGCCCTGGCCGTTCGCTGACGTGAACAATCACAGCGATATGCTACCGGAATTTCATCGAATATATCATACGGAATATCCTGCAAAGCGAGCTTTAAAATGTCCTGGCAGCTCTTCCCCTCACCAAACAATCCGGATAAATTTTTTAAATGTTCCGCATTCCTTTCTAAAATTGCAGTCGTGTCTTCCGACGCATAAGGAAGAAGCTGAATAATGACCCCGCCCGCTCCTTTACAGGAATAATCGATATCCACGAGAACGCCTAATGCGCACAGAGTCGGAATTTGTTCGCTCTTTGCATAATAGGAGGCAATGTCCTCGGCAATTTCGCCGCTCACAATTTCAGTGAATCCAATATATGGCTCCTTCAGCCCCATATCCTTCACAACACTGACACGCCCTTTGCCTATGATGCCGCCTACATTAAGCTTTCCATCCGAGCGCTTGGGCGCATCTGCATCCGGATTCTCAATATACCCCCTCACATTTCCATACATATCGGATACGGCGAGAATGATACCGGCACTGCCATCTCCTTGAAAACGCAGCGTCAATGTATCCTTTTCCTCTTTCAACATACACCCCATGAGTGAGGCCGCACTTAGTACACGACCAAGCGCAGCCGTCGCAGTTGGCGTTGTTTTGTGTATCTCAGCGGCACGGTTGACAATAGCCGTAGAATCGATAACCAGGATACGCGCTGAACCATCTCTTGTCATCGCGCGCAATATGGATGAATTTTTCATGCTTAACAACTCCGTTCGTCTTGTACCGATTTATACCCTATAATCTTTTCATCTCGCAACCATGGCCATCCATAAAGTCAGGTCATTCCGAAACACGAAATTCAGTCAGCCTATCTGCCGTCTTATACGTCTGATACAAAGAATTTGTCTCCCCCTCCCCCGCTGTTGGACGGCCGATTAACATACAGTCCCCTGCGTCAACGCTGCAACAAATCGGCTCCAACAGCCGGCGGTCTGCGGCAAATATAAAAGTTTCTTTGATCCTCGGCTCGCGGAATAGAAAATTGAAAGTCTGAAACCACCTCAAGGAGCTCCAATCCGCTCGCTTTCAAGGAACGCTTCAGCGCCCTGTCTGTGTGCGCATACGCCGTCTGCATTTCTTCCAACCGCTCATACATTCCGTTCTGTAATTGGGCAAACAGCGTTAAATAATAACGGCAGCACCTTGTTCTTTTGTTGTATTCATTGCTCCAAACGCAGAAAACGCCTTCTGCCTCCTGGGTATATGTCTGGTTCGCCAGTATATGCGTATATTTATATACCGTATTCACGTCAAAAATAAAAATACCGCCCGGATTCAGATAATTTGCGACGCCGCAAAAGCAGCGTAGCAACGGCTCACCGCCTCTTAGATAATTAATGCCATCAAGAGAGCAGATCATGGCATCCACCGTCCCATACAATTCTATGCTCTGCATGTCCTGCTGGAGAAACAGGATGCTTTGTCCCCCCTCCGCTCCGGCTCGCGCCGCTGCCTGAGCCAGCATATCCTCAGATAAATCGACACCGATCATATCATATCCGCGGCCGGAAAGCTCACACGTAAGCCGTCCCGTGCCGCATCCCAAATCCAAAACAAGCGTTGGCTGTTCTGTACAGTATTTATGGAATACCATCTCATAAAAGGAGGCCCATTCATCATACCGGACATCCGACATCAACCGGTCATAGTATTCCGCAAGCGCTGTATAGCCGGTGCTTTCTTGCAGATTATCAGACATTCTCCGACTCCCTTTCCGCAAAAATGAGTGCTGCTTCGACAGTCATCCCTAAAAATCTGTATCTTAATTATCGCGCAGCAAAGGTATCTGACATTCAAAGTGAAGTCCCCTAAGCGGTTTTGCAATACCGTTTACAAATAGAATATCCCGCAGTATGCAAATTGTCAAAGGCAGAATAATTCATTCGCCGTTTTTCTGAGACTTTGCGGCATCATCTCGATCCATAATTCTTTCAAGGACCGTTACATAACCATCGCTGCCATATTTTAGGCAACGGTTGACGCGGCTGATTGTGGCTGTGCTCAGTCCGGTCTGTGCCGCAATATCGGCATACAGACAATTCTGCTTGAGCAGTTTGGCCGCTCGAAGGCGCCGGGACATCTCTTGCAGTTCGGATACCGTACATAAATCCTCAAAAAAATCGTAGCATTCATCGAGCGTCTTCAGGGAGAGGATTCCCTGAAACAAAAAATCCATCTCTTTATCCTGTAATTTTCGCTTCATATATATCCGCGTGCCGTGCAGGGCACGTCCGCCTCCCTTTTGTTGATTTCTTCCCCGCTCCAGAGCCGTGCTTTGACTCTCGCTGACCGTCAGGGTTTACCCGTCTTTAAAATGTACAGACAACAGACGTTTTACAGCAAAAGCGCAACAACATCCTCATCTCGGGCGCCCGCAATAAAGCGCCCGGCGCCTCCCGCTTGAGTGAGTACCGCATTCAGATCCTCCGCACACAATCTTACACCCTTTAATCTTTCCGCTAACAGCTCAGGCTCCTCCTCGCTGAAAAAGTCGCCAAAGAAACCAAGCTCCGTCAACCGTCCCCTGTCGGATTCCATGTGAACCTCAAGCGTTCCGAAGTCAAACCTACGCTTTCGCTGAATCCTGCATTGCTTGGATTCTCCAAAATTCCATTCCCATGTACTGTATTTTTTCCAGGAGAGCTCTCTGATGCGCTCAAGGTCCGCAGTGCTCCATTGGATGGGCTGCGCATCATAGCGCGAGCCTATCGTTTTCTCAAGGTATTTTTGAAAACACTCTATGCTCATAGGCGTTTTCATATGCTGTGCGAGATTTGTCACGCGGCTGCGGACGCTGGTAATCCCTTTGCTCTGTATCTTCTCTGGATCCGCACACAAAGCACCGGTCAGCCGGCTCAAATCCGCATGGAACAGCAGCGTGCCATGATGCATTGTTTTGTAACGCGGCGCACCGTCCCCTTTTACCGTATATACGCACTGTGCGTTTCCAGAAAATTTCAATCCGTCGAGCGTTAGGTCATTTCGGCCGCTCAGCGACGCCTGTAATCCCAAATTTTGCAGGGCCTGTACAATCGGTTCTGTGAATCGTGCGAAATCGAGCGCACTTCTTTTTCCGTCTGAGATAAAAGTAAAATTTAAATTTCCCAGATCATGGAACACTGCGCCGCCGCCTGTAAGCCTCCGAATCACACTGATATGATTTTCCCGCACAAAAGGCAAATTGATCTCCGCATATGCATTTTGATACCTTCCGATGATGACAGCCGGACTGTTTCGCCACAGCATGCAAATATCGTCCTGCGATGTATTCAACATATATTCTTCCGAAGCCAAATTAAAAGCGGGTTCTGTCAGATGGTGCGAAATGATCTTCATTGTTCTCTCAGCTCTCTCGGCAGGTCCGCCTCATAGGAATATGCTTTCCACGTAAAGGTTCCGCGGCGCACCGTCAATTCTTTGTAAGGTTCCGGCTCTGTCTCCGGTGTCACCTTGTTCAGATATACCTGCATAATAATATTATCGTATAACTCCAGATCGATATCATCATAGACCAGGCGACGATAGTTATACATGCTCTTCCGTTCCGTAGTATAAGTGTAATCGGTAAATTCCTGAGTTTCGGTCTTTTTATTCTGTACAGCCGTGCTGCCGGTATCCGTGTCCTGCTCCTTTACATACGCTAGCAGCCGGAATTCAAACGGCTCCTCCTTCAGCGTGTCTGCGCCAATTTCCGCCTCCAGTTCTTTCATCATATAGTCCGTGTACCGGATCGTAAGCTGAAGCTGTTGAGCGCTCTCTATATAGATAATATTGCAGGCAAAGAAGCTACCATCGGCCGTTACCAATTCCCTGCTTATCTGCTGTTCAACCGAAAAGCCCTCGGGATCTGACTGATAGGCGGCGGTCAGCCTGTCGTTCCAAATCAATTTTTTCATAGATGCCGGTACAGTGCTACTGCACATACGAAGCGTAAGCAACCCCAAAACTAGAACGAGCAAAGCAAGAAATATAAATTTTAAGATCTTTTTGATAATTTTTCCTGTCTTCAAGGACCTACCCCTTTCATTCTATCAAAAACCCTTATATACGAAAACACGCCCATACATACCTTAAGCTCAGGACGAATCAGCAGATTCCCAACCAATCCGAATAGCTTGAAAATCGTTCTTTTCTATCCGGCTTTAACTGCTTTTTCGCTTGTTTTTATTGCAGCAATCTTTTCATTGTACGTTATTATAACATGTATTACAAAAATAATCAAGATTTTTATCGGCATGGTACTTTACAAAAGTTCATTTTTATGGTATAATGAATTTAATATAAAGTGTTCGTCTTTGTCTGTACATAATCAGGTATGTAGCTATACTCATGTTGCAACTGTGTATTTCGTATGTCAAGCGCTGCTTCAAAAATATAATTGTCTCTTTCTATGTTTCGAAAAACAAATCCTCTTTAAATTTAATAAATTTTATTATTTCCGCTCTTAGCTCAGCTGGATAGAGTACCAGATTCCGATTCTGATGGTCGCAGGTTCGAATCCTGTAGAGCGGGCCAAAAGAATATCGAAAGAAGTCGACTGTTGTAAAACAGTCGACTTCTTTCGATATTTGTGAT
>DXYE01000165.1 GCA_019415985.1 Clostridiales bacterium | reverse complement strand
AACTCAGAAAGCTTTATCCCATTATTTTGTAATTTCTAACTTGGCAGAGTACTAGGGGAACGTTTGAAAAACAAAAGTTGCGTCCAAAGGGGACATGTGAGACCATAGGGACATGAAACGCCATGAATTTACAACCGGACAATGGTGCAGAATCGTCGCGCTGCTCTCGTCGTTCAAACCTCCGGTCAGGTTGACGTATTCCCCAGGCATGACCTCTGCATGAAGATCAACCCAATTTTATATAGGTCATGCACGGGCATGAAATATCCAATAAAACGCATAAAACTGATGTTAAAATGTGTATTTATACTTGATTATGCGTAGAACGGCAAATGAAATTGTTTGCCGTTCTTTTACATTTTATCCCCTCAAATAAGACTTTGTAGCTGTTGGTTAGCGGAAACTATCTGAAGCGATCCGTAAAAGCAGAAAATTAGTCTAATAGATTGCCTTTGCAATAGCCCCAACAAAACTGGCATAAAACAATCGCTTCTTTGTCATGATATGCTAGTAGAACAACAAAACTGGGAGGGCGAAACAATGTCAACTAAAATGATAAGTAAGACATTAATTACGGCTTATCTTCACCAGCTGGAGTGTGACGAAAAAGCATCGGCTACCATTGAGAAGTATCGGCACGACATCAATTTGTTTTATGAGTTTCTACCGGGTGAAAAATTTTTGACAAAAGAAGACGTTATTCGATATAAGCAATACTTGATTGGAAAAGGGTATGCCGCAACGAGCATCAATTCAATGTTGGTAGCAGTAAATAGTTTTCTATCATATATTGGTGCGGCAGATTGTAGGGTTCGATTGCTTAAACAACAGCGTCGAACATTCTGTGAGCGGGAAAAGGAACTTACTCGTGACGAGTATCTTCGTTTGGTCAGTGCGGCACAGCGCAATGGAAATATGCGCCTGGCACTAATTCTGCAAACAATTTGTTCTACAGGAATTCGTGTCAGCGAACTGGAATATATCACATTTTCAGCCTTGAAGCGGCAGGAGGCACAAGTGCACTGCAAAGGGAAGATACGTAAAGTGTTACTGCCCAAAACGCTTTGCACACGCCTTTTAGTATATTGTCGCGAGAAAGATATACGCACTGGAAGTGTATTTGTGACCCATAGGGGCAAACCGATGAACCGTTCCAACATCTGGGCCGCGATGAAAAGGTTGTGTGCTCTTGCCGGTGTTGCGGCGCAAAAAGTGTTTCCTCACAATCTGCGGCACTTGTTCGCCCGCACATTCTATAAGCAGCATAAGGACATTGTACGTTTGGCAGATGTTTTGGGGCACAGCAGCGTGGATACAACAAGAATTTATACTTTAGCTTCGGGAATTGAACAGCTAGGTCAGTTGGCACGTATGCGTCTTTTGATTTGAAAAATACCAACCGCTCTTTCTCGAGCGGTTGGTATTACAGAATTTGCATTATGTTCTTTATATTATAGTATCATTTCAGCAACGGGTCAAGGGTTCTGCATTTCAAAGATTACATAATTTGCATTATGTCTTTATATCTGCGGCAATCAACGTGCGTCTACCGCTAACAACCAAAATAAAGGCGCACTGAAAGTGACCTTTCACATAATTCGGTCAACTTATTGCGGTGGGCTTGTTTGTCATGTAAAAAAACGGCATATTTGTTGACTGAATTAAGGGAAGGGCCTATAATGTATAATACTGCTAATAATAATGTGGCGCGTCACAGCGGGTGATACGAGTGACTTGAACTACATAATGCAAATTATGTAGTTGATGCCAGACAACGGAGGGAAACGCTTGAAGGAAGAGTACGAGACCATAGATCTGCTTGAAATACTGCGGCTATTAAAGAAAAATTTACTGGTCATTCTTGCTGTTACCATTTTGCTTGCCGTTGCGGGATATCTCGTCAGTACATTTGCAATGACACCGCAATATGAAGCCAGTGCTACGTTGATTGTTAACTCGAGAGAGGACCAGGCTGCTGCACAAGCGCCCATTACAAATGACCAGCTCACGTCGGCTACGAAGCTGGTAGATACATACGCTGTTATCCTTACCAGTGATACGGTGCTGGACAAAACGATTTCAAATCTGAACCTTAACATGTCGTACAACGATTTAGTAGAAAGAGTGCGCATTGAATCTGTGAATTCCACACAGGTAATGAAAATCACCGTAAAGGATACAGATCCCGAGAGGGCGCGAGCGATTGCAGCAGATATCGTTGAGCAAGCACCGGAGATTATTATCCAAACAGTGAAAGCCGGCAGCGTAGAGATAATATCGAAGGCCAAAGCAGAGACGGTGCCTGTTTCTCCCAGCAAAGCCAAAAACACAGTACTTGCTGGGATGCTTGGTTTGGTCATTTCAGTCGGCATCGTAATCTTGCGGTATCTTCTGAACAATAAGTTCATGACAGATGATGATATCACGAATAAATTAGGGCTTACTGTTCTTGGCGTAATTCCTCAGATTGATATGAAGGGGGAGAGATGATGGCAAAAAAATCAAAACCAATAAGGCGAGAATTTGTTTTGATGAATAAGAATACTCCTTTCCAGTATCAGGAAGCATACAAGAGCCTGCGAACAAACCTTAATTTCATGGCCATGGGTAAGGCTTGCAAAAAGCTTATCTTTACCAGCGCGATCCCGGGTGAAGGAAAGAGCAGTGTTGCGTTAAATTTGGCTGTGTCTCTGGCCGAGACGGGGAGCCGTGTCCTTGTGATCGATTGCGATTTACGCAAGCCGGTTATCCATCGGTATTTGAAAATAGACAATTCTGCCTACAAGGGGATAACCAGTGCTCTTGCGGATGGCTCTTTGGCCGAATCTATCATCAACATGAAGGGCCTCGGCCTGCATGTAATGGTCGCGGATGCGATTCCACCGAACCCGGTAGAATTGCTGGGGTCTCCTCGAATGAAGAACCTGATTGATGAACTCGATAAGCATTATGAATACATCATTTTCGATACACCGCCCGTTTCCGTGGTAACGGATGCAGCGGTTTTAAGTCAATATGCCGACGGTGTTATTTTGGTAGTGCGGCAAAACTATGCGACCTTTGATGAGGTCGGGCTTGCAAAAAAGAATCTCGATGCGGTAAATGCTAATATCCTGGGTGCGGTATTGAACGGGTTTGATACAAAATCGACCGAAAAGAAAAACGGTTACTATTACAGCTACAACTATTCATATGAGAACGCTGACCGATGACGGATTTACATTGCCACATTTTACCTGCAATAGACGATGGTGCTAAAAACGCCAAAGTTTCTATGGAACTATTACGAATGCAGAACGATGCCGGAGTCACCGACATTGTGTGTACGCCACATTTTAATCCCGACAGCCAGAATTTAGAGGATTTTATTGATAAAAGATACCGTTCTGCAAGATACCTAGCTGATTATGTATTTCGCTCTGAATTGCCTGTGCGTTTAAAGTTCGGTGCTGAAGTGAGAATTTCGCCAACAATTCTTGATTTGGATTTTCTGCCTTTATGCTTTCAGAAAACGAAAGTAATGCTTCTTGAGATGCCGAGGACGCTTCGACCCCAGTGGGATACAAATGTTATTTATCAGTTGACTCTTGGTGGCGTGATACCGCTGATTGCGCATATTGAGCGATATCCATATGTGCAGAAAAACCCGAATATTGCATTGGATTGGATCGAGGCGGGCGCCTATTTACAAGTAAATGCTGATTCCATTGTGGGAGATACAATGCAACGAAATTTTGTGTACAGGTTGATTAAGCATGGAGTGGTCCATGTGATCGCTTCAGATACGCATTCTCCTGATAAGCGCCCCCCTCAGCTAACGAAAGCAATGCGTTTGATCACAAGAAAGTTTGACAATGCAGTGTGCGGGAAGCTTGAATGCAATGCCCAATCTCTTTTTAACGGGGATGCTCCTGATGTAGAGCAGCCTGTTCCCATCTCAAAATGGTTCTAATGACAGGATGTGTATCTGTTGGGAACCATTTTTTATAATTATTAGATAGATATAATGCTTTTATTTTGTGTAAAAACATTAAGGAAACACCGCACAAATAGTCAAATTTCTATTTAGCAGCAGTTGCAAAGCAATAATCTGAGGATAATCCTTTGATTATTGCCAGAAAAAGCGCACTGACTCAAGCCGCCAGGCAGGGCCTGTCAGCCAGAATCAGGTTTGCCAGAGCAAACATGATATTGAATTTGGCTTGCTGCTTTTCGAGTCCTCGGTATCGTGTCTTTCGGAAGCGCAGCTGTTTCTTGACGACACCGAATACATGCTCCACTTTTGCCCGGATAGAAGACTTCGCGTGCTCTGCTTTTTTGGCGGCGTACCGCCCACTCTTACTCAGTTTCTTTACCTGTGAAGGACGACGATTGATTTTGTACCTGATTTTGTGGCCTGACTTGTTCCTGACGATGGCATCTTCTCGCTTACCGGCTCCCAAATAGCCGCTATCGCCATAGACAACAGCTTCTTCTCCGGTCAGCAGTTTCGATGTTTCCGAAACGTCATGCACATTTGCCGCAGTAGCTTTCACTGTATGAACCACTCCGCTGTCCTTGTCCACGCCGATATGCGCCTTATATCCAAAGTGCCAGGTGTTGCCCTTCTTGACTTGACAGGCGTCCGGATCTCGCTGCTTTTCACGATTTTTTGTGGAGGATGGCGCTGCAATGATCGTGGAGTCCACAATGGTCCCTTTTTTGAGGATAAGTCCTCTTTGCTGCAAAAGCTCCACTACCTGGCGAAAAAGCTTCTCCTGCAGTCCATTGCGTATCAGTAGATTCCGAAAGCGGCCGAGGGTATCTCCATCCGGCACCTGGTTGCTGGAATCAACGCCGCAGAACTCCGAAAATGCGCGGCTGTCGATTGCCTCTGCCACCGTAGCCTCATCACTCAGGTCATAGAGGTTTTGCAGCAGATACAGCCGCAGCATGGTCTCCAGCGGATAGGGTTTGTTGCCGCGCTCTCCTTTGTAATAGCACGGCTGAATCATGGCAAGCCATTCCTTCCACGGGACGATTCGTTCTATCTGATCAAGAAATTCTTTTTTCTTTGTCCGCACCTGTGCCAGTTCATCGCTGAATGCAGAAATTGTCATCTGTTTATCCATAAACTCATTATATCATATTTGGCAGCATCCGGTGCCTTTTTCTGTGCGGTGTTGCCTTAA
>DXYE01000164.1 GCA_019415985.1 Clostridiales bacterium | reverse complement strand
ATTTTATATAGTCATAATTAAAACGCAAGTCCTCACACATCCGGCATTCTTCCTTGAACAGTTCCATAATTTTGTCCGCCATATAGAGCTTATTCCAAATATATGGACTGGTCCATGTTATACTACGAATAGACGGTGCACATGTCAAGACAGAAAGCTGTTCCTCAAATGTTTGAAATACAGTTTTATTGCAAAGCGGTGCTCTGCGATTTTGCAAAACATCCTCTATCTTATTCCGATATTCGCATGCAACAATATCAGCGCATTCACTCTCCATCGTCGCAACCATTTTTGTATAAAACTCAGGGGAAATCTGATCATCTGCGTCAACAAAGCTTATGTATTTTCCTGTAGCTGCACAAACTCCGGTATTACGTGCAGCTGCAATTCCGGAATTGTGCTGATGTATAACAACAACTCTGTCGTCATTCTCCGCAAATCTATCACAAATTGAGTTTGATAAGTCTGTTGATCCGTCATCAACCAATATAATTTGTAAATTTCGATATGTGCTGTTGATAATACTGCCAATACAAGATTCTAAATAACGCGCAGCATTATAAATCGGTACTATTACACTAACCAGACTCATACAATCCTCCAAAGTTCAATTACCACTTACGCTCACTTTTCTTGTGAAACTTCATATACAGCCACTCCGGCATAATTCCCTTAATAAAATGCTTCAAAAAGTCAACTGCAACATATCCATACATGTACCACGGGAACCGAAACAGCTTAAAACCGACATAGGTTACATACACGCCATTCATGCGAGATTTCAAACTTCTGCGTTTTGCAGCTGCGTGGTCATCTCTCATTTTGTAGAGCGGATCGTCCAGATTGTATCCGATATATCCCTTGGCATAAAGTTTGCACCAAAGGTTGACATCCTCGAAACGTAGCATTCGCTTATCTTCGGTATAACCACCTACCGCCTGATATGCCTCTCTGCGAATCATGCAGGGTGCATGGCAATGAACCGGGCTATGCTTGATAAAATCGCGTTTCGTAGGTTTCTCAATGGCATAGCTTCGCCCCCAATCGCCGCTTTCATCGAAGAAAATCATGGGAGTGCTGACGATGGCGTATTCAGGATGCGTGTCCAGAAATGCAGCTTCCTTTTCAAGCCTATTCGGAAGGGAAATATCGTCCCCGTCCATCCGCGCCACATACTCACCGTCAGCCGCCTGCAAACAGCGGTTCAGCGTGTGATTCAGCCCCATATTCCGTTCATTTTGAAGAAGAACGATCTTACCTGACCATCTTTCCTGATACGCTTTCGCCACGTCATAAGTATTATCCGTTGAGCCGTCGTCACACAAAACGAGCTGCCAATCTGAAAAGGTCTGAGCAAGAATTGAGTCGAGAGCCTCCGGCAGCGTTGCCGCGCAGTTATAGATGCCCATGATGATTGAAACCTTTGCCATAGTACACTTCCTTATGCGGTCATCCGCGACCGCAGATAATTCATGATTTGCAGCAGTAGCGCCAGTAGAAATGTCCAACGCTTTTTGCAGAATAAAAAAAACAACTTCCATTTTGCACTGCAATATGAGGTATCCAACTGTGCGAATGCCTCCCTATATAATGGCTTATCCAATATTGCGCGGAGTCGCTGCGACTTTTTCCATATGCTTTCCGTGCCGCTGATTTCATTCAGGCCAAGACCGATCATTCCGCAGGCGACACGGTTCAGGAAAGGCGTATGATATTCATCCGCCCGACTGGAGCCGTCTATATACTTCTGCATGATGCCGTACATAACATCCCACTTTTCCGCAAGATCAGGCTTGTGCTGTGTGGTAATGGACTGTGCATTGGATTTACGGTAGTGATAGAAGCATTTGTTAATGTAGCTGATCTTGCATCCATCAAGAGCATAGAGATTGAAGATTGTATCCTCAGAAGTGCCGACGATCCGCTCGCTGACAAACATCCCTTTACGGGCAAGGTCTGTTTTCATCAAACGCATGCAGAAAGATGAAAGATTATCAACTCGTTGCGGCTCACATAACTCTTCCGTAATCGGGCCCACAATTCGACGGTGCACATGTTTCTCAGATTGTGCTAAACCATAAGAAAAGCTTTGTGAAAATAATGGATTGTGAAGGCTCTTTTGCGGGTACTCCCGGACATATCCGAACATAACGCAGTCGGCATTATCTCTGTGTGCAATATCCAGACAATCCGATATGGTGTTAGTTTCAAGCCAATCATCGCAGTCTATAAAAAGCACATATTCCCCCGTCGCTGCCTCTAACCCTGCTTTGCGTGCAAGTGCAGCTCCTTCGTTTTTCTTATGTATTACTTGTACGCGTGTATCTTTATCGGCAAACAAATCGCAAATCACAGGGCATTTGTCAGGGCTTTCGTCATCCACTAAAACAACTTCGATATTTGAATGGGTTTGCGATAAAACACTTTCAACACATTGTTTAAGATAGTTTTCCGCTCTGTATACAGGAATAACAACCGAAAATTTTTCTGCTTTGGCACTCATTTTCGTCTCCCGAATCTATACTGTCAAAAGTTCAAGTACAAATTGCCACAAACTTATAGCACGATATTGACCGCCGAAATTTTTAGAAACGCCGAATTCATAACAAAAATATCCGAAATAGCACACACAGGCTATCACTGCTATAATCTTTCCCGAACGGATGTCAAATAGTTTTTTTATCATCCACGGCATAGTAATAGCTTGGGCAATTTCAAAATATGCCGCCATTCTTGCATAAAGATTGGCTCCCTGCACCGTTCCTATCATTAAAATCATCGAACTGACAATGCTCATATTGGCAAATAGATTTTCCGTTCGTGATGAGTTGGCAAACAGCCTCCTGCGAAATATCAAAGCGAGCAGTGCCGGTATCCAATAAACGATAACTCGGAGAAAATTAATCTGGTGGCCGTCGAACAGTTCGCTTTCATCAACCAATGCACCGATAGACTGTGCATATCTCATAAAGACGCCGAGCGTCGTATCGTAAGTTGCAATTGCAACAAGCATTGCAGCGAATCCTATCCATGTAACCTTCCCCCACGGTTTTTCGAACAGAAACGGTAAAATTGCAAACATAAACGCGTGAGTATGGAAAAGGATTGCTATTGCAACAAGAAGATAAAACCGCACATATTTTTTTCTTCGGCATACGGGATGCTCAGCAGCAAGAAAAACATCGCAAAGCACTGCTTTAATGCCGCCATATACATAACGTAAGTGCCAATCGAAAAAAAGATCAGCAAACTGAAAGACGGACTTACAGCGTATCGTTTTAATAGTTTAATAACGGCAAAACTGCTCAACAATGCCGGCGGCAGGAAATAAACATGATAGTTCTCAGCAATATCATGGGAAAAAGACTGCCAGAACATAGACAGTGGGTTTCCTGTTAAATCAAGTAATCCTCCATCGGCTAAAAAATCTGACGTGCTCGCTGCCGTTCTCCAGAAAAAAATATAGTTTGCGGTATCATTGTAATTAGTCCGCAGGAACGAAAAGCACGTCATCCACACAATTGCGGCGATCATAAAGATATCCGCTCTGCGCAGCATGAAATGGCGCTTGCCGATCTGAGAACCTTCCGGCAGCTCAGAGACCGGGTAATAGACTTGTGAGAGGTACATCAGAAAAATGCAGCCCCAATAGAGTAGAATCAGTTGCCGCATCTCAATTCCTCACTGCTTCGGCGATGCCGAGACCGCCGAGTGTCTGTGCCACCGCGATCCGCTTATCAAACTTTTCCTCGACCAGCTTCCGTCCGCTGTAGCCCATTTGTTTTCTTTCTTCGAAGGATTTCTCCGCAAATGCGCGCACGGCGCATATCAGCGCGTCGGTGTCCTGCTTCGGGCAAAGGTAGCCGCTGACGCCGTTATCCACGACCTCGCGGCATCCGGGAATATCGCTTGTAATGAGCGCGCGTCCCATGGCGGCGCCCTCCAGAAGCACATTCGACATACCCTCGTGATAAGACGGCAGGACAACGCAGTCCGCCGCTTCGTAGAACGGATGCACGTCCGTCTGAAATCCGTGAAACTTGATCACGCCTTCGGCGGTCAGGCGATCCACCGTATCCTTATAGGCATCCTCGTAAAAGCCAACGACGTCAAAGGCGACCCCCTCGCCCATCTCCGCTTTCAGCTTCTCTGCTGCGGCGAAGAACTCGTCCACGCCCTTTTCCTTCATAATGCGTCCCACAAACAGAAATCTGCAAACGCCGTCATCCTGCATGGGAACATACGGATACTCGTTCAGATTGATCCCCGCACCGGGCAGCACTCTCACCTGACTGTCGGAAACGATATTCCTGTCTGTGAAAAAACGGGCGTTTTCCTCATTCTCAAAGAAAACCGTATTCGCCTTGCGCAGGGCGCTGCGGTACATCACCGAAACCACGGAAGAAAGCAGCGGCTTTTCAAATGCCGTGCCGAGCCCCTGCACATTCGCAAAGTACAAAATGCCCTTATTCCTGCAGGCGGTGCCCATATAAATATTCGGCTTGATGGAATATGTAATCACGATATCCGGCTCAACATCGTCGAGCATTCTGCTGTACGTTTTAAGCAGTTTCATATCCTTAAACGGATTTATGCTGCGGCGGCTTACATTCGTTTCTATGCATACCGCGCCCATTTCCCGCAGATCGTCCTCATGACCGACAAACGGCGTACTGAGAACGACTTCGTTATCCCGAAGCAGAGCCTCCAGCAGCTCCTTACGGAATCGGTAGAACATATAGGAGTGGTTGGTCACAATCAGAATCTTCATTTTTCAATCTCCGTTTTATGAAGCTCGCCCGTGCCGCCTTCAACCACTCCGTCTCCGCGGAATACCGAAAATGCAGTTCCGAAAAAGCATCTGCAATCAAAAAGAAAACTCATATTCCGCACATACTCGCCGTCAAGACTGGCTTTGTCATCGATCTCCAACTCATCGCGTCCGCAGATCTGCGCCCATCCGGAAAGCCCCGGCTTTATATCGTTTGCGCCGTATCTGTCGCGTTCCTCGAGCAGATCGTACTGGTTCCACAGCGCCGGGCGCGGTCCGATAAC
Organism: Clostridiales bacterium; assembly: GCA_019415985.1. GTDB lineage: Bacteria > Bacillota > Clostridia > Oscillospirales > CAG-272 > CAKTAA01. The sequence continues at coordinate 137 of DXYE01000164.1, read as the reverse complement.
GCTCATATCGTTTTTCAGAATATTGATCAGCTGAGGAATCTCGTCAAGCGAGGTCTTGCGCAGAAAGCGCCCCACGCGCGTAATATACTGATCCGGATTTTCAAGAAGATGTGTAGGCGTATCGTGCGGAGTGGACA
>DXYE01000163.1 GCA_019415985.1 Clostridiales bacterium | reverse complement strand
GGGTATCATCATAGAGCTCAAGGTGTTAAAGGACGGCATTGCCGAAGCCTGCATTGACACTGAGCTTGAGGCTTCTGCCAAAGAGGCTCTGGCGCAAATCGAAAGACGGCAGTATGTCACAGCGATGAAGCAGGAAGGCATTACCCACTTCTTCAAGGTTGGTGGCTCCTTCTACAAGAAGCATGTCAAACTGCTGAGCGACACCGAATAATCTAAAAAATAGACTTCCCGGAGCGGTTATAGGAAGCGTCGACCACCCGAGAGCCATATACGGATGACGACAAAAGCCTGTAGCTTGCAAAAAAGTTACGGGCTTTTGCGTTTTTTATAAGGAATGCCGCTTTGCCCGATTGTATAATAAGTGAAGGGATCAGACGTGATCCCGCAATAAGGAGGAACTCCTATGGATAACGGCGCAAGTAGCTACCGCCGTTTCCTTGAAGGTGATGAGAGTGCCTTTGACGAGATAATGAAGGAACTGTTTGACGGCCTTGTGTTCTTCATCGACCGTTATGTGCATGACATCCATGCGGCCGAGGATATTGCCATCGATGCTTTTTCCGATCTGGTGGTCAATAAACATCGGTACAATTTCAAGGTGACACTGAAAACCTATCTGTTCATGCTCGGTCGCAGCAGAGCGTTGAATTACATAAAGCGTCGCAAAATCATTGATTTTGTTGAGCTTTCCGAGACGGAGAAAGTGTCGGCCGAACTGGAGGCACTGGAAGAAACCGTTTTGAAGAATGAGCGGAAAAGAATCGTAAACAATGCTCTCGACTCACTTCCGGATGATATGCGTGTTGTCATTCATTTGATTTATTTTGAAGATCTGTCTTATGACGAAGCAGGAAAGGTCATGAAGAAAAGCCGCAAGCAGGTGGATAACCTTCTGTATCGTGCCAAAAAGGAGCTTCGCATCATTCTTGGAAAGGATGGTGAGCTGTTATTATGAGAAGCTTTGAAGAAAGAAAAGCGGAGGTGTTCCGCCGCAGTGAAAACAGAATAAAAGAGCGCAGAAAAGCTCGCAGCCGTGCGCTTGCGGTGTGTATACCGCTTTGTCTGATCATAACGGTATGGTCTGTAATGGTTTTGCCGGCAATGCTGCCTGTAAACAACAAGAAATCCGGTGCAACGGATGAGCGTGCCGAAAATACTTCCGGTGCTGCATATAGCCAAAACGAATATGTACGAATAGAGACGAAGAACAGTGCAACCAAAGATCAGACCGCGGTATTGAAGGATGATCCGGCACACTCAAAGTTGCAATCAGCGAGACCAACACGGATTTTGACGGTGTAAGTGTCAGAATTTTAAATCTTGCCGAGGATGAAGGAAAAACACAGTTAAATGTCAGATGGGTCAACGAAACCTCTTATGAAGTGGTTTATGGGGAAAGCTACGATATTGAGCGTGAGCAGAACGGTAAATGGTCGAGCTGTGCAATCAACGGTCTTTACTTTACTGCCATAGGCTATGAATTAGGAAGAAAAACCACTCAAACAAAAAGCTATACTCTGTCAAACTCTTTTGATATTTCCGAAAACGGAAAGTACCGTTTTGTGACTGACTGCAGTGTTTACGATAAGGGACGCGGCGGAGAAAGTAGAAAGTGCAAGCTGTGGGCGGAGTTTACTGTTACCCGCACCGGAGATTCCGGCGGAGAAGTACAAAAGTCCTTTATCGATTTTAAGCCTCAATATATCAGAACAGACGGGTATCGCGAAGATGCGGACTATCCCGTTGTTAAGATCATTCGCTCTGTTGATGGACTGAAGGCTTACTATAATGCAAGCAAAGATAAGTACGACCTGGAGCGTAAAGACAAAGTTTATTCGGACACCACCATCGGTTTTCTTGACGCCTGCGATAAATACAATGAGGCATACTTTGAAAAGCAGATTCTTGTAATGGTTCTTCTCGAAGAAGGCAGCGGATCAAACCGACATAATGTCGATAATGTCAAATTAGGTTCCGATGGTAAGCTGTATATCAGCATTCGTTCCATTATTCCGGAGGCCGGTACTTGTGACATGGCTGCATGGCACATTTTGATCGAACCTGAAGCGGACATTGATGTGGCGAGCGAATCTGATGTGATAGTGTACTTGGACGGTATTAACCCCAAGACACAGCCAACCACGGCACGAGAGTCCGGGAACTATTCCAATATCGAACTTACGATCCCTCACGACTGGAATTATGAGACGGAGCATGGTGATAATGCCAACGAATATTGTATTTCCTTTTGGCCGGCAGATCAGGACGAGGGCAAAATAAAAGTATGGTGCTATACCGCATTCGGTGTTTGCGGCACCGGCCTTGAAGAGAAAGAAATCACTGTCGGTGCATATAAAGCACGAAAAGGCACTTACGATAATAAGAAGGTATGGGATTTTATCAGCTTTACCGATATGCCCGGTTCTTATGTGGCAATAAATGAAGGAGCGGATAAATGGTGGAACCGGTATGGCGATGAAGCTATGCAGATACTCGGCACCGTTAAAATTGCAGACGGTATCATAGATAAATCCCAAGCAATCGAAATTGCAAAGAAGGGTTTTACCGCAAAATTTGATCGGACCGATGCGATATTCGACTCGGAAAAAGGCTTATGGACAGTCAGCTTTTATGAAAAGAACAGGTCTGAGAAAGTACAGAGCATCACGGTTTCTTATAACGGCAAAGTCATCAATAAGGAGGCGGCAAAATGAAAAAGAAAATATGGATCCCCATCGTTATTGTCCTTATTGCAGTTCTCTTCATACCGATTCCCAGTGGTGTTTGTCAGGATGGCGGAACGAGAGAATATACCGCTTTGACTTATAAAATCGTGAAATGGAACAGGCTGACCGGGGATAGCACCTACGATAAGCTGCGTGTTTATCTTTTTCCGAATAATTTCAGATCTATCGACAGCTTGTGGACACGGGAGAAAGATAAAGCGGAGCATTCGTTTACAGCAACCGTACTTGAAATCGGTGAATCATCCGCTCTTGTTCAGCCGGTTTCAGATAGCGCCGAGCTGAAAAGCAGCGATAAGATTTCTTTTGGCATCAGTGAATTGGAGAAGCTTGATGTTGAGGTCGGCAGTGTGGTCAAGGTGACCTATACGGGCGAAATTATGGAGTCCTACCCTGCTCGGATCCATGCGACAAGCTGGCAATTATCCGATGACCTTCGCCATATGGAGTATACCGAGCAGTGGCTTGATAAAAATAAGGCAGAAAAAGTCGATTACAACTTTTTCGACCATATCAAGATCACAAAGATCTATTCCAATTGCTTTTTTGCAAGCCCCGTTATCCCGATGCCGTATGAAATTAAGCTAAACGGCAAACTTTCAGAGGAGTGGTGTGTCGGAGATCAGGTCACCTGCACCTATGAAAACACCTATTATGACCAAGAAAATGAACGCGTGGAAGCGGATATGCTGACTGTACAGGCAAGCGATTGGCAACCGGATCCCTATGTTGCATATAAGCCGGTCATTTATCTGTATCCCGAAAAGGAAACAGACGTCTCCGTTGAGCTTACTCTTGACGGCAGACTGACTTGCACCTATCCGAAGTATAGCGACGGATGGGTCGTCACGGCGGCGCCGGACGGAACATTGACCGATAAAAACGGACGAACCTATAATTATCTTTACTGGGAAGGCGAAACCTACGCGAAGTATGATATGAGCAAAGGCTTTTGTGTAAAGGGCAAGGATACCGCTGCATTTTTGGAAGGTGCCTTGGAGCAACTGGGTCTTACCCGCCGTGAAGCAAACGAGTTTATCGTGTATTGGCTGCCGCAGATGGAGCAAAACCCATACAACATTATTTCTTTCCAGACTGATGCTTATACAAACGCCGCCGAGCTTAAAGTAAGCCCTGAACCGGATACGCTGATCCGTGTTTTTATGTCTTGGAAAAAGGCAGATTCGTATATCTCCTTGCCGGAGCAGGGTTTTAGTGCAGTACAGCGTTCCGGTTTTACGGTAGTGGAGTGGGGCGGAACCGAAATTCAATAAGGAGGAGTGACATGAAGATAAGGAAATTGCTTTTATCTTTCTTAGCAGGGGTTGCTTTGATTTTCGAATTACTGCCAAACGGGGTGGTGCTGCGATTTATGAATCCTGAGGGCGAGCCTTGGGTGCGAACCTATTCCTATTTTAGCCTTGTGCCGTATGGCTATGCAAATTTCGGACCATTGATTGCCGCAGTCCTGACCTGTGTGCTGATTATTCTGATAGCTATTAGCTGGTTTAAATACAGCCGAGGTCTGAACACGGCGATTATGTGCGTCTCGGGAATTGCAGCTATAAGCTCGTTGTCGCCTGTTTTGTATGGATTTGAATATGTCACCTCCATAGCAATTGTTGTTACAATTCTGCTGGCAGCAATATTCGTCGGATGCACTATCAGGGCGAAGGAATGATCATAATTTATGGTGAACTGAGTTGCCCGGGCGCAGCTTTTTTCGGCGGTGAGTTAACCCCAAAATAAAAGGCCGCAGACAATGCGGTCAAATCATTCGGGTAATGACGGTTGCAATTTTTTCAAGCCAATGTTTTTCTATGAATCGGTAGGCTTCATACAGATTCGGGAAGGATAATGCCTCATGGAAATATTCCGTGTAGTCCTGGGCGGTTTTCAATAGCGGATACCGTCCGCCGGCATTAACGGCAATATAGTGCTTGGCTTTTGATGGTACTGTCAAGGTTTATGCGCAAATTTGATTCTGGTATCTGGCAGAAATCTATTACAGGGGGTGCTTCGGCGCCCCCTTGGTTACTTTAGGGCGGTCGGGGCGCAAAGGGTCAAGGGCGGCGGCAGCCGCTTGTCTTGCCCTTGACGCTTCGCGAGCCGACTGCCACTCACCCGACCAGCAGGTCTTGCTCGATGACCTCGAGGTGCTTCATATTCATGTATTTCTTGCAGCCCCACTGCGTGCCCGCGACGTGTCGCAGCCGGGCGCAGACCAGCATCAGGGCGGAGTTGCCGTCAGGGAACGTCCCCACCACGCGGGTGCGCCGGCGGATCTCCCGGTTCAGCCGCTCGATCACATTGTTGGTGCGGATGCGTGTCCAATGTTCGCCGGGGAAATCGCAGTAGGTCAGCGTTTCTTCAATGCCGTCCTCGACTTTCCTGGCAGTCTCCTTCAGCTTCATGGCGCGCAGAAAGGAGAGTTTATGAGAACAGGGCTTACGAAGCAGGAAAAGACCACC
>DXYE01000162.1:4254-5373 GCA_019415985.1 Clostridiales bacterium | reverse complement strand
AAAGGAGGAATTTTCAATGTCTGAAGTGAGTACGGACAAAAAACTGAAAGGAAAAGACCTTATTACCATCGGTATCTTTTCCGCAATCTACTTTGTCATCAACTTTGCCTTCATGCTTCTTGGAGGCATTCACCCTGTTCTTTGGATGCTGATGCCTGGCTTCATTGCTGTGTTTGCAGGCATTCCCTTTATGCTGATGGTCGCAAAGGTTCAAAAACTGGGTGCAGTTTTCCTGATGGGGCTTATCACTGCTCTCATCTATTTTGCCACTGGACAATTTACCCTGGTGATCCTGATCTCAATGGCTTCAACTTGCATTTTGGCCGAAGTTGTCCGGGCGGTGACTAAGTATAATAGCTTCAAGGGAAATTCGATTGCCTATGTGATTTTTTCGCTGGGGATGGTTGGTTCTCCCCTTCCCATCTGGTTGTTTAAGGCCGATTTCCTGGCGCAGATTACGGAACAGGGAATGCCCGCTGATTATGTCGCGGCAGTTGAAGCTCTGTCATCCAATGCAATGCTAATCGTTCTGTTTGTTGCTCCAATCATCGGTGGTATCATCGGAGCCTTTATCGCCAGAAGTCTGTTCAAAAAGCACTTTGTAAAGGCAGGAATTGTGTGATGAATGGGGAGGGCAAAAAACATACATTAAGGTTCGATCCACGGACGGAATTGCTTTTGTTGGTGCTGGCAAATATTGTGGCCTTTACCCAGCACTCCGTATGGGTTGAAATTTCATGGGTTGTTTTTCTGCTCCTGCTGATCGTTGCCTGCGGGTGCCAAAAATCCGCAGGCAAACTGGCAATCGCATTTGGAATTTGTCTGGCGCTGCAATACTATGTATTCCCAAACGGGCCGAAAATTTTAGCCAGCAGCTTCACGATCATTGTGTCTTATGCAAGAAAGATTTTCCCTTGTTTGATTGTCGGTACGATGGTTTTACAGAAAACGCCCGTCCGGGAATTGATGGTTGCGCTTCGGAAATGGCATATCCCGCAGGGATTGATTATTCCTTTGTCTGTAACCGTCCGGTATTTTCCGGCCTTAAAAGAAGAAACCAGCTATATCCGGGATGCCATGAAGCTCCGTAATATTCATGGGGTACAAAAAATTGAGTGC
>DXYE01000162.1:0-4154 GCA_019415985.1 Clostridiales bacterium | reverse complement strand
ACAGTGACAAAACTGATTAACGGCTTAATCCCTCATTTTGTCGAGGGCGGCACTTTATCCGGTACAACGATTGTGAACGGTATGGAAGTGCCGAAAACAGAAATGTACCGTCTGGCAGAGCAGGTTGGATCTGTGTTCCAAAATCCGAAATCTCAGTTTTTCAATATTGACTCGGACAGTGAGATTACTTTCGGCCTGGAAAATGCGGGTGTCGAACCAAAGAAAATCAAAGAGCGATATGAGGCCACTGTTTCCGCCCTGAAAATTCAATCGCTTTTGGGAAGAAACATTTTTTCCATGTCTGGCGGAGAAAAACAAAGTCTTGCGTTTGCCTCTGTATATGCCATGAACCCGTCCGTTTTTGTGCTGGACGAGCCGACGGCAAATCTGGATGCTGACGCGATTGACACCTTACGCCAGCAGATTATCCAGATCAAAAAAGAAGGACGGACGGTTGTTATTGCCGAACACCGCCTATATTTCCTGATGGATCTGATCGACCGGGCAATCTTCATTCAAAAGGGGAAAATCGTTCAGATATTTTCCGGGAATGAGTTTCGCAATCTTTCGGATGAGCAGCGTATCAGGATGGGGCTTAGAAGTCTTGTCCATCCTGTGCTGGAGCTGCCTCCCGCCGATCCGTCAGGAGCGCAGGAAGGCTTATCCGTAGAAAACCTTTCCTGTGCCTTTGATAAGCAGCCGGTATTCAGCGGCCTTGGCTTTTCTGCAAAACGAGGCGAAGTGTTGGGGATTGTCGGTCATAACGGCGCGGGAAAAACGACGATGACACGCTGCCTGTGCGGGCTTTTGAAAGAAGTGAACGGAACGGTTCGACTGGATGGGCAAACACTGAAAGCAAAACAGCGCAATAAGGCCAGCTTCTGTGTTATGCAGGATGTGAACCATCAGCTTTTTTCAGACAGCGTATGGAACGAATGTGAACTGGCGCAGCCGGATTGTCCGCCGGAGCGGATTGAAGAAATTCTCAGGTCTTTTGATTTGCTGGATTTCAAAGACCGCCATCCGATGGCCCTGTCAGGAGGTCAGAAACAGCGCCTTGCGGTGGCAACCGCTATTCTCTCCAACAAGGATGTACTTGTCTTTGATGAGCCGACCAGTGGCCTGGACTATCACCGTATGCTGGAAGTGAGCAATATGATCCGCAAGTTGAATGATGAGAATAAAGTTATCATCATTGTTTCCCATGATTTTGAGTTTTTGGGCCGGACTTGTGATAAAATATTTGATATGGAGGGATGCTCCATAGAAAGGAGGTAGCGTCTATGCCGGAACTATTCCAGGAAATGTACTACGGCCCGAATGTTCAAAACCTGGTTGAGTCCGATGATTGTAAGGTCATGCGTTTAAGTGATAACTCTGGTGAAGGCATGATGACACTCTATCATGTCTTTCCCGGTGTGTTTCTCATGTATAATGATTTCCACATGAAGGAGTGCATTTCGGGCTTCCAGACAGATATGGACCTGCTCTGTATAGATCACTGCCGGGAAGGACGCATTGAGCAGGAAGTCGGCCAGAATGCCTTTAGCTATTTAGAGGCTGGCGATCTTCGGGTGGATCGCCGCATCCATCATTCGGGCAAGGTGGAGTTTCCGCTTTGCCACTACCACGGAATTTCCATTGGCTTTCAGGTGGAGACTGCGGCAAAAGAAATACCGGCTTCTATGAAAGGCTTTTCTGTTGATCTTTATGAGTTGCAGAAAAAATATTGCAGTGACCGCACACCTTATGTCATTCCAGGAGAACCGGCCATTGAGCATATTTTTTCCGAACTTTACAATGTGCCGATCAAAATCAAAAAAGACTATTTCAAGATTAAGGTGTTGGAGCTACTGCTGTATCTGGATGCACTGGAACTTTCAGGCCATACAGAAGAACGCCCCTATTTTTATAAAGGTCAGATTGAAAAAATCAAAGCAATCCAGGCGCTCCTAACTCAGGACTTAACACAGAACTATACATTAGAGGAGCTTTCCGAGCGGTTTGACATCGCTCTAACTCCCATGAAAAATTGTTTTAAGTCGGTATATGGCAGCCCAATTTTCACATATATGCGGAATTACCGAATGAACTATGCCGCTTCTTTGCTGCGATCCGATAAGACGCTGAAGGTGGCTGAGATAGCGGGACTTGTAGGATATGACAGTCCCAGCAAATTTGCTTCTGCATTTCATCAGACAATGGGGAAAACACCGTTGGAATATCGAAAATCAATTATCTGATTGGCACAGAAAAGGCCGCGTGGAGCGGAAGAAAAAACTGAATCATGATAAATTAAGGATGGTTAGTAGGACTTAACCATCCTTTTTTCTTTACTGACCGAATAGAACGAAAGAGGTGAATTACTATGAAACAACAAAAAAAGAGTTGGGTCAAAACTCTACTTTCCTTTGCAGAACCCTGCAAGGGAAAGATGATCCTCTCGGTTTTATGCGCCATTTTTAGTGTCGCTGGTGGATTTATTCCGTTTTGGGCAGTTTATAAAATTCTGCTTCTGTTTATCAACCGTACTGCCACAGGAAACTATATTCTGTTATGGTGCTTGGTTGGCGTAGGCGGATACCTGATCCGTGTCATCTGCTTTGGCATTTCCACAATTTTGGCACATATCTCCGCTTACACGATACTGGAAGGCATCCGCCTGAAAATCGCAAACCGCCTGATGAGGGCGCCCCTTGGCGAAGTAATGGGGCGAAGGATCGGTTACTTGAAGAATATTATCATGGACAAGGTGGAGGACTTAGAGCCGCCCTTGGCGCATGTAATTCCAGAACTGACTTCTAATCTGCTCCTGCCGCTGGCTATTTTCGTCTGGATGCTGGCAATAGACTGGCGTATGGGACTTTCGATTTTGATTGCTCCTGCGTTGGCTATGATTCCGATGTTCTTCCTTATGAAAAATTATAACAGCCAGTATGCAGCCTACATGGAGGCAAATAACCATGTCAACAACATTATTATCGAGTATGTAGAGGGCATTGAGGTTGTTAAGGCGTTCAACCAAAGTACCAGTTCCTACGAAAAGTTTGTAGGCGCTGTGAAGTCCTTTAAGGATTTTACTCTCAACTGGTTCAAAAGCACATGGAAAACCATGAATTTAATGATGGCGATTATGCCGACTACCTTGCTTGGGGTACTCCCTGTTGGTTTGCTGCTGGTGCGTGGTGGAAGTATTACTCCCGCTGAACTTGCAATGGGAATTATCCTCTCACTTAGTATTGTGGGGCCACTGATGAAAGCTACGACCTTTATCAACGAAGCAAAATCTATGGAGTATGCGGTTGAAGCAGCAAATGAGCTTTTGAATCTTCCAAATTTGCCGGATTCCGGGGAATTTGTTCCAATCAACCATACCGATATTGTCTTGCAGGATGTGTCCTTTTCTTATGACGGTACAACACAAAATGAAGTGTTGCATGGTATCAGCTTAAATATGCCACAGGGGAGTTTTACTGCACTGGTCGGACCGTCTGGAGGAGGAAAATCAACGGTGGCTCGCCTGATTGCACGGTTTTGGGATGTAACTGGTGGCAGCATCTCCATTGGCGGCAAAAATATAAAAGAGCTTTCAATTCACCAGCTTTCTGAATTGGTCAGCTTCGTGACACAGGACAATTTCCTGTTCAACTGCTCGCTCAAAGAGAACATCCGCCTGGGTAATCCAAATGCTACGGATGAGGAAGTATATGCCGCCGCAAAAGCGGCTTGCTGCGATGATTTCATTGCTCGGCTGGAAAAAGGATATGATACCCCTGCCGGTGATGCCGGCAAGCGGCTATCTGGCGGAGAAAAGCAACGAATTGCTATTGCGAGAGCAATTTTGAAAAATGCGCCTATTGTGATTTTGGATGAGGCAACTGCCTTCACTGACCCGCAGAATGAAGATAAAATCCAGAAATCCATCATGGCCCTTTCCAAAGGAAAGACCCTGCTGGTGATTGCACATCGTCTGTCTACCATTCAAAACGCAGATCAGATTGTTGTTCTGAAAAAAGGGCAGATTGTTGACTGCGGAAAGCAGGGGGAACTTTTGGAACGCTGCCCGCTTTATGCAGATATGTGGCAGGCGCATATTGGCGCAAAGAACTGGTCTGTGGGCGAGAAAAAGGAGGTGGCTGTCAATGTTTAAGTCA
>DXYE01000161.1 GCA_019415985.1 Clostridiales bacterium | reverse complement strand
GAGAACATAGAGTTGGAACAATATCTCTAAAAGACGGTTTGATCTGCAATATAGTTATCCTTTGTCTTATGTACCAAGGGAAGAAAAAACACCGTCGTCGAAATAAAGGAACGAATTTCTTCTATTTTGTTCAATCTGTATTCGGTTTCTGTTGCAGACTGATTTTCAAATTTAGGTCTTGTCGGTGCTTTTGAAGTTGAGGGTGAAACTCTAACTCTTTTTTGCTTGACCTTCCGGGCGTTAGGAAGAGAAGTTGAAAGTAAAATGTACAAACCAAATGTGTTTTTGATCGTTCAAGTGTCGCCCCCAGCATGACTGCAACGGCATTTTCCAATATGCTGAGTCTATTTAATCGGGAAGTGGAAAAGCACGGCAGACAAGTCAGCGCGCCAAGGCTTCGTCGGAACGGTCTCTACTGTGCCATTCTTTTTTCAAAAGAGGCCGGTGCAGCGGTGGGCGACGCCGTTCGGCTTCATATCCCACACGCATACGACCCAGCTGCTGTATCCGAATTTCGCAAGCATTACACAGCATGGAAACAACTGTTTGATCCGGGACACTTTTAAAGAATGAAACAGGACGGAAAGGTGAAGTTTACCATGAATTATCAGGTTATTCGTACGCAGCGCAGGACCATATCTCTTGAGATCACCCGAGATCTGCGGATTGTTGTTCGTGCACCGTTACATGTTTCAGACTCCGAGATTCGGAGGTTTGTCGATGAACATCAGGATTGGATCAGCGTACATCTGGATAAACAGAAGATAAGGCTTGAAAACAAAATTCGACTTACAGAAGAGCAGAGGTATCTTTTGAGAGTGCTTGCAGAGGATGAACTCCCTAAAAAGGTTCGACATTTTGGCGGACTGATGAACCTCTTGCCGGATCGGGTTGGTATTACGGGAGCGAGAACAAGATTGGGAAGCTGCGGATCCAACCGGCATATCAATTTTTCTATGTATTTGATGCTTTATCCGGAACCGCTGATTGATTATGTTGTCGTGCACGAGCTTGCACATCTCAGATATGCAAGACACGATAAGGCCTTTTATGGCCTGATTGCTCAATACATGCCGGATTATCGTGAAAGATGGCTGCAAATAAGGAAATTAGATTTGCTGTAGACGAAGCTTCAAGCCTCTGTTCTATAGGCGAAGGAATCGCGTATGAGATACGACGCTGCATACAGCCTGACGCTCCTTGAGGCGATACGCCCTGAACATAATGAAAGAGGGCGGTGGATGTCTTGAGACATTGAATACTTTCAGCTAAGGTATTTTGTCTTTTTTATAGTATAAAGAATGTGAAGCGGTTATCCTTATAAAACTTATATAGACGTGTCCTTTTGACATCATCCTATTTTCGAAATATCTAAAGTGACGGACTTTAATGGATTGAATATCAATAAAGCAAAACCGGCGATTTTCCTTCTAAATTAATAAGGATTTTAAGAGCAGAAGGGAAATCAGGCACAAGGAAAGAGGAACGAGCAGACGGAAATTTTCCATCTGCTCGTTTTTATATTCGATATCCGCCATACTAAGAGTGAGGAGGAAACTACGTCGGAGAATAAAAAAACAGTCAAGATGGAGAACGGAGAGATAGCGGGAACAGACTAAAGGATGCGGAAGCTTTTCGGCCTTGCCGCCTGACGAAACTTCGAACTTTTTGTCGGGCAAGTGCAGGAAGCTAAGCAAAATCAACTTTGCTTAATGAAACCACTACGATGCAAAAAAGCGGAAACTACCGAAAAAATTCAGGCGGGAACCGTGTCAAGGAATGGTAGCTTATACCTTCTACTATCGGTACAAGAACGACCGGAAAGGGGTAGACTACGATATAAAAGACCATGTGGAATGTCAGCCGCCAGTTAGGGCACAACCGTATTTCCGTTAATACCGGGCATTATTTCAGGGAGAATAGAAGCAACTAAATTCAAATTTAAGTCGGACAAATTTATAATAAAATTTGATACGAATGAACCTATTCGTTTTAAAATCCGTCTATATCAGTGAAATCGATTTCAATATTCCAAAATGCTGAAGGGGGGAAATGATATGGAGGAATTTATACGTCTGCTTAAACAGCACAAAAAGATACTTGAACGCTTTGTCAGATTCAGGGTATGCAATTCCTTTGATGCAGATGACATTATACAGGAAACTTGCATAAGCGCGTACCGCAACTTTTCCTCACTGAAGGATACGGCTTTATTTAAGCCGTGGATCATCAGTATCGCCCGTAACAAGTGTAACGATTATTTTCGTCAGTTGGTTAAAAACATGGAGATTCCCATAGACGAGATAACAGAAGGACGTCTACCCTACGGTCGAATGGGCGTTACTGCGGCAAGTTCTGTAGAAGAAACACTTCAAAAGCTCGGAGATAAAGATAAGCAGGTATTATATCTATACTATTTTCGCGAGTTTCCACAAAACGAAATTGCACGGCGTCTAGGTATTCCTCTGGGGACAGTGAAAAGCCGTCTGCATACCGCAAAAGTCAATTTTAAAAAACTTTATCCATATTACACCCAAATAAGAGGAGAAGATATCATGAAAAATTTTTTCGAATATTTGCCCGAATATAAAATTGAAAAATCGGACCAAAAACCGTTTACCGTAAAGTTTGAGGAACTTATGGGATGGTTTATCATCCCGCGGTTATATGAAAAATGCTCCTGGGCGCAGTATGATATGCCCAGCAGACACATTACAGATTTGTATTCGTCCACTGTGGAGAAAAAGGTTGTCCTGCATGGAATTGAAGGCGTGGAAATAAAAAATATACATCGCGACATAGGGGCTGATACTGATAAAGAGACTCCTTTTTACTTTATTGCGCAGCTTACAGAGGAATACTGTCGTTGGCTCGGAAACCGTTACTGTGAAAATGGTGTGGAGCATATTATAACGTTCCTTGACGGAGAAGAATTCCTCAACGCATGGGGCGCAGGAGAGAATAACGTTGGAGAGCCAGTGAATATCAAACCCCGTGGTATAATCACCAGAAACGGCGAAGAAATCATTGCCGGTAAAAGTAGTGTAACGGACTGTGTCGGAAGATATACCGTTCATTTTGAAGATAAAGCATATGACACAAATCTTTTAATCAGTAATTTCAATGGCGGACCTCTTACCGAGCAATATATTGATAAAAATGGACGCACTGTTCTCTGGCGCCGGTTTAACCGTGATGATTGGGCAATCGAACGCTACGGACAAAAATGGAGCGAGCGGTTCCCGAAAAATAACCGTATTACCGTAAATGGTGTTATTTACGTACATTGGTATGATTGTACCAGCAATTATGTTAATGAATTAAAATGAGGCAGGGGTGACATCCCCTGCCTCATTTTAATATCAAATGGACCTCTTTACCTTTAACTTGTATTCTTTATCTACTCATTCATAGAGCTGTTACATCTATGCAAAAAAGCAGAATGCTCTTGATATTGCTTTTCTTTTTGAAGCTTGACCACTTTTTTGACTACTCCCAAATTTCCATATTTGGGACGTGTCAATAATATCAGAGGAAAATCCGCTTTTTTGGGTCCATTATTTGACTGCCTAAATTAAAAAACAACAGAAAAGCGCAATATAAAGGCTCTTTTGTTCGAATGTTTTTGAATTTTCTTTCGGAGTTTTATTTTTGCTTAAAATTCTTGAAAGAACTGTATGAGCTATGCTTAAATTCATACAGAAGTTCTTTATAATTCATAGATGTGGCAGAACTCAGGAGGATCTGAGCATTCATCCAAATGCAAACGCCTTTTTTGGGCGTATTGATCAAGCTATATACGCGGTATATAAGATATTTTTATTTTTAGTAGGAAACCGCAATGTTGACACTTAAAAGGGTTTTGTCAGTGGCATTGTCGGTGTGAATGTTGTTCAGCGTTTGGGCTATGCAGCTGCTGCCGGCGAAGTGATCGAGCCGGACGCAGAAGCGACTTCAAGCTTTGAACAAACATACTAAGCTAAGTCGACATGCATTCTGACAAAGCACACATTGATGCATTTACAAACGAACGACGCTGTATACAGAAGAGGGGTATTCTGGCACGATTTCTGTGATGTCGGGACCGAGCATAAGCTTTCATATGCCTATGATCATGGAAGCGGTGCTCGGCGGTCAAATTGCTGAGGATGCTGCGGATTTTTCTGCCTTAGCCTGCACCTTGGCGATGCCGCTTATGGAGTAACGCTATTTTCCAGCGGTATCTAAAATGGGAATCTGTAAAGGGGAGAGCAGGGCGCTTCCGGTATACTGCAGGGAGAGGAGATATCCTTGAATAGAACAGTCGGAGATGCTCCGGAATGTCTGAGATTGATTGTGACTGTCACTTCGGAAGGCACGCTTGTATTTTTACGGCGATGTGCAGGACAATGGAAAAATTGATGAAATTCTCACGTATGAGGTGGATTCCGAGACATTCGACTGGACCGGCGTCACACCGAAAATTTGGAAAAACGGTCTTGAAGAGGTTCTGATAAAGAGCTTTTCAGTATACGAACTGAACGAGATGGTGGAAGAGGATGATGAGCATACCCACAACTATAATCAGGATATATTGATTCTCAACGAGAACGCCTGCACGGAGGCGGGCTCAAAATTTGTCCGCTGTGAAACCTGTGATGCGTTTGTGATTGAGGAGATTCAGGCTGAGCATGATGCCGGATGGACAATAGACAATGCGGCGACCTGCACGAGATCGGCTCACAGCACAAGGAGCGCACGGTATGCAAGGAAGCGCTGGAAACGGAAGAGGTTGCGGCAATCGGCCATACTCCCTCCGATGAATGGACTTTTATTTTAGAACGATGTATATGACTGAGGGGAATCGGGTCAAATACTGTACCGTTTGCAATGAAGAGGCAGTGACGGAGACGATTCCGATGCTCACAGAGTAGCTTAATCCCTTTATCGATGTCGTAAAGGATACCTGGTATTATGCGTATGTTGCGTATGCATATACCCATAATCTGTTTGTCGGTACAGCCGATACAGCGTTCTCTCCAAATGTCGCCATGAATCACGCGATGCTCGTACATTTGCTTGCAAACTACAACGGTGTGGACCTCAAGGCGTATGCCGATACAGTGCTTCCGTTTGCCGATATCCCTGCCGACCCGTGGTACGCAAGTGCAATTACTTGGGCATATGAGAACGGCGTTGATCGCAGCACGTCCGAGATGACCTTCAATCCCGACGATGAAATAACCCGCGAGCAGATGTGCCTTATGCCGGCCAACTTTATGGATTACAAGGGAATTGAACTGTCCACTTTAACGGATGGAAAGATACGCTTTATGGATGAAGACCAGATTTCTGATTGTGCGGAAGAAGCTGTTGAGCTTTGCGTGGGCGCAGGTCTGGGTCAGGGGTACAGTGCTGGCAGCTTAACCC
>DXYE01000160.1 GCA_019415985.1 Clostridiales bacterium | reverse complement strand
GTTGCATTGCGCCCCCTCACTTTCAATATACTATTTTCTGAAAAAGATCCCCCGTACAGAGGAAAAGCGGCAGACACCAAATGATGTCTGCCGCCAATTTTAATTATTCAGTGGTATGCTTTTTCTTGTTGATAAGTAAAATGGTGATCAAAATTCCAAGAGAGCCGCAAGCAATTAAGAACCAAAGCAAAATATTGCTGTTATCGCCTGTCTGCGGAGAATCGGGAGATTCGGGAACGGGTTCGTTTACAAAGCCGACACCGCTTTCGTTTTCGATCGTTATAAGCTCATTATCTGTCTTGATTTTAAAATAGAAGTAGCGGTCATCTTTTTGGAACCCTTCCGGTGCTGCTGATTCAAACAGGAAGTAGCCGTTATATCCTAACCCGTCAAGCGTATAAATACCGGATTCGGTTTCACTGAGTTTGCCGTACCAAGTATCTGTACCGACATCAAACACGCCGTTTTTGTTGACATCCAGATAAAGCTCAAATACCGCACCTGAAAGTTTTTCGCTGTGGTTCTTGCTGTTCAGCTTTACAACCTGGACTTTACCGCTGATTCTCTTATTGATAACAGTGATTTTGACAACCTGACCGTTTTCAGAAATGTCAACTTCAAAGACATCTTCGCACATGACGAATTCCTCGCCGCAGGACAGTTCTTTGATTAGGTATTTTCCATAGCGGATATCCTCAAAGCGAAACAGTCCTTCGGCTGTGGATTTGGAAAGTGCTAAAGCGTTTTCTTCTGTAAACTCGGTTGTGTCCGGTGCAAATAATCCAAACACAACGCCTTCAATCGAGGTTCCTTCGTTATCTGTTTTCAGTCCCTCCACGCTGCCGGTAATGATTGCATTCTCTACATCCAGTTCAACAAGCTGATCCTGTTCGGAAATTGTTACCGGGATGGGTTCATCTGACAGAACCAGATGCTCCGGACAGGAGAGCTCTTTGATCAGCCAGTTTCCATAAGGAACATTGTCAAAAGCAAACAATCCTTCGCTGTCGGAGACGGCGGTTGCCAAGGCGTTTTCAGGGGTAAAATCGGTTTCATCCGCCTTAAATAATCCGAACACTGCACCGGCAATTGTGTTTTTTTCCTCATCCGTCTTAACACCTTTAATATTGCCTCGAAGAATAACATTCTCAATAGCTTCTCCATCGTTAACATCAATCTGAACGGAAGCAATCGAAGAATCGGTATAATTGAACTCTACAGGATATTTCGCATCAGACAAAAGATAATGGGAGTCGATGGCATACTCTTTTACATACAGCTTTGCGCCCACCGGAATATCGGCGGCAAATACACCGAGTCCGTTTTCATCAATGCCGATGATATCCAGAAGCCCGTCCTTCGGAATTTCTGTTCCGTCAGCAGCCGTTAATGTTTCTGCAGCATACAAACCAAACTTAATGTTTTGATACTCACTGCCAAGACCAATTCCATATTGATCATCTATTTCCAGCTTTTTCAGCAGGTTGATAATGGCTTTCTGACGCTCATTGATAACAGAAACTGTCGTGGCTGTCACCTCAATATTCTCACCAGCATAAGTGAGTTCAACATACATAGGTTCGGTATTAAGTACCGTGCCGTATGGCGCCTGTTCCTCTCGAATTTCAAATTTTCCAAGAAACAGCGGTTCACTTGTTACCGTACCATCCGCCGATGTCGTGAGTGTGGCTACCTTTTCACCTTTGCTGTAACGCAAAGTGCCGTCTAAGGTGTAAATATCTTCTGCAGCATAGATACCGTAAACCGCTCCGGCAAGTCCTGTTTCTTTATATACAGGAATGTATTTCTCTCCGCCTTTTTCTACAGAGGCAAATACTTCACCTCGTTTTTCGATGGTAATGGTACCCATCTGCGGCATATTTGGCTTGTCTACTTTGATTATTGTAACGGCAGATTCTTCGGTTGAATTATCCTCGGTCACATCAAAGTATACCGGCGTTGGGTCTAAAACATAGCCATAGGGTGCTGACACCTCAACCAAGGAAAATCCTTTCCCGTATTCCAACGCTTCCGGGGTAATGAGTGTACCGTCTGCTGTGGTATAGAAGGTGTCAATGGTGGTGATCTCCGGATATGTATAGGTCATTTCCGCCTTGCTTCCGTCCGGCCTGAAGATCTGAAATGCTGCCCCAGCATACGGAATGACTTTCCCGGTAGTGCTGTCGGTCTTTATGACTTTGATATAGGATTTGAAGGGGGCATTGTTGATAATGTAGCGGTAGACTTCACCGTCTTTACTCACATACACATCAAAAGCATCAAGAAGTTCGTTCCCTTCCAACCCCTTAGTTTGTTTTACGGTATAAATGCCATATGGAAGATCTTTGCTTTGAGCAAAACCGTGCTCGTTACAGACAAGCAAATCTCGTTCGCTGTCTTTAGCATTGCTATAGCTGCCTGCGGCTTTAAGATAAACCTCAAATTCTGCTCCAATCTCCGGAGTTTCAATTTGTGTGCTGCCGTCATCACAGTGCTTAATAATAGCAATTTTTCCTTTTTGAACAGTTTCAAGAGAATCAAGGACAGTCTGGTTGTACTCTACTGTATAGAGTTTTGGTTCTGCGCCGATATGCAAAGGTTCGGTGTTTAACAAGTAACCCTCACTTGGAGAAATTTCGCGCAGAGACCAGTCTGAGTCGCAAATATAAAATTCGGTTGTAAATTGACCGTTAGCATCAGTGGTATACTGATCTACAAGCTGATCGCCTTTGAAAATTCCATAGACTGCTCCTGCAAGAGAAGCATCTCCCTGGGCCGTGCCGGTTTCCGCGTCGCTCTTTGTGACGGTAAGCTGCCACTTTTTAAGAATATTGTTCACCGATTTTTCGGTCACCTTATTCCATTCAATATCTGCTGCTTGTTTCTCCGGCACAACATAACGAATTCCGACATCTACTTCCTCCAGTACATAGTTTGTACCGATCAGCACATCTTTGAAATATGCCTTGCCATCACGCCCGGCAACAGCATACTCGTCTACTGCCAACCCTGATAAAGAAGTCCCGTAAAGATGAAATTTGGCACCTTCAGTTAAGCCGTCCTCGGATGTTTTAGTCACGGTCAGATCACCGCGTTTTAGGGTATTACTGAAAGTGACGGTTGTTACCTTGCCGCTGACTACTGTAACACGGCGGACTTCCTGTGGTTCATACTTTTCTTCCATCTGTTCTGCGATGGTGTATATGCCGGGACGGAGATCGTCAATCTGGATTTGACCTCCGTTTTTAGTGGTTACAGTTTGATCCACTCCGTTACCCTGTACATGAAATTTGAGCCCGTCCACAATACCGTCTTCAGATTCCTTTACAATTTTTACAGAGCCGGCAGCAGTCATCACCTTAAAATAGGAAGGTACCGGGTCATTGTCAAGCGGAACACCGGAAACCATATCCTGATTTTCATTTTCCCGACCTGGAACAGACCAAATGAGAAAAGCAGTAGTATGGTTGGTTGACGGCATTTTACGTGTCAGCTTTAATGTAACCGCCGAATTGATAGGTGTAGAGGAGGTAAGCGTTAAAGTATTGCCGCTGACCTTAGTATTTACACCACTGCTTGCCGATACATAGAAATCCGAAAGGACATTGTTGGCATCGGTAAGCGTCAGAGTGTATCGACCGCCTGTATACTCCATCTCATAAGTTTTTGCTGCAGAAGGAACAGCGGCTGTAAAACTCGGTCGCTTATAGTGCGCAGCCATATCTGCAAGGATCAAATCATAATATTTCTTAAAATAGCGGTTCCTTGTATATTGCTCTGTCATTGTACCGCTGTAGCCGCTGACCGGGTAGGTTTTGTCGTTAAGTTCTGTCGGCGAACTCCTAAACCCTAAAGTGATTTGCCAGACAATGAGCTGTGTGGCACTATAACAAGCATTTGCGTCTTTGCTCGTTTCAAGATCAGTCCGGTTGGGATATCCGTATGCCAATGCGAGATGAAGCAAAGAGCGCTGCTCTTCAGACAACATTTCATATTTGTTGCCGTGTGTGGCACTGGATGAGGCACTGTAACTGCCGCTGTCAGGCAGCGGTACACCGTGCTCGATACAAAAACAGTATACATAGTCCTTTCCATATACCCAGTCTGATTTATCTCCTGTAAGGCCGGGAGTTTTTGCGGTGTAATCATGCATTTTGCGAAGCATGGGTTTGATGGCGCCGCCAAACGGATTATCCTCGGCTTTTAGACCGTAGGCGGCTGAAAAAGCACGACCTTCTTCATCAGTCAAGGTATAATCCCATGAAACCTCAGCTTTACTTAAATCCATTGTAACATCAGCTGCCGATGCGCTTAAAGGGATAAGCGTGCTTATCAGCATAATGACAGCCATAAACGCCGTCATTATACGCTTAGATTTTCGAATCATAAAAAGTTCCTCCATTCTGTTTTGCAATAAAATAGGCACTGTGATTGCTCACAGCGCCTTTTATGGTGCTATTCATTTTTAACCGCCGTAAACCACTACAAAAGCAATTTCACCGTCAAGGTCGATTTGCATTACTTTGTAGGTCATTTCATCACAGGTTATGCCGTTTGCGGGATCAGTTGTGGTTTTGACAATAAGATCAATATGATACTTCAAGCTGCGGATCACTCCGTCAACGCCGTCGCGGGCAATCCTGGGCGTTCCCATATACCCGACCTCCCATGAAAATTCCATGCTGTCCAGCCAAATGAATGTATAGCCCTTTGCTTTATAACTTTCGGCATAGGCCACTACCTCTGCTATGATGCGGTCATGGTCCGCTTGGGAAAAGCTTTGCTCAGGCCGGGTTTCAGTGACAGGCGGATCCGGAGGATCACTTGGCTGCGGTTCTGATGTCTCAGATTCGGAAGGAGTCGTTTCAGCCGGTTCGCTCTGTTCAGGCTCAGCCGGTTTTGTTTCAACAGGCCTGGTATCCGATGTGCTGTTTTCAGAAGCGTGAGAAGTTGGTTTCTTCGTCTGATTATTTTTACTTTCTTCCGCTGTTTGCTCAGAGGAAACGGTTTCGTTTTTCTCCGGTGCGTATGCGGTTGACTCATCGGCTTCAGCTGCTTCTATTTGAACGGCACTTTGTTCTGAAGACCCTGTTTTGAAAATTTCTTCTGTGTCGTTTCTTTCTTCCGATGAAGCCATATCCCCGTAGGCTGAGTGACTGTCTTCAGGCGTGGGGATCTCCGAACCGCACCCAGAGATACACATAAGGGCAATGAAAAGCAAGACGAATGAGATTTTACGCATTTTAATTCCTCCTTTGCGATCATATTTCCGTCCTGCTTATTTATACGACTTGAGCATGGTGATTTTCAACAGCTATAGGTTCTGTCTGATGATACGGGTGATGATCCCACCTGCCACGCCGCGTTCTTCATCAATGTGTGTGACAGCAAAAGACACATCGTCTTTTTTGCCCGGCGTGCGTCTGTCGAGACAGGTA
>DXYE01000016.1:18480-34659 GCA_019415985.1 Clostridiales bacterium | reverse complement strand
ATGCTATGCAGGTCATCCATGACAAATTTCTTGTTCATACCTATTACGGCAAAAAGAAAAGAGGAGCGCCGGTAGAATACAGTCAGTCCTACCGTGCGTTTTCTCCGTACTTTGAGGAATACGGGACCGAATACTCTCCAAACGAGGCCTATCAAGAGCTGCCGACGTTCGGCGCCGGTGATTTCAGATGTACCGCCCTTAAAATTAAAGGAGCCGGCGGAGACTGCTGCACCAGATTTTTCTATGACTCTTATTCTATCATCAAAGGCCGTAAAGAGCTTCCCGGACTCCCTTTTGCACGCGCAGATGAAAATACCGAAACCCTTGAAATTACGATGTTTGACAGTGTAACCGGGTGTGTGGTTATGCTTTATTATACCGTATTTGAAAATTACGATGTGATATCCCGGTATTTTATCATTAAAAACACTTCATCCGATACGGTAGTTCTTGAAAAGTGCATGAGCCTCTCGTTGGATATTCCCGGCATTAGACATGACATGATCTCTCTGCCGGGCGGATACTGTTGGGAACGCGATTACCAACGGGTTCCGATTCATATGGGCAATCAGAGCGTTTACAGCCGCCGCGGTGCATCCAGCCATAATTTCAATCCTTTTATTGCCATCTGCGATCAGAAGGCCTCCGAAGAAAAAGGAAATGTCTATGGCTTCAACTTCGTTTACAGCGGTAATTTTCTTTCCGAGGCAGAAGCTTCGGCTGATGGGTCTGTCCGCGTACAGATAGGTATAGGCTCGGAAAATTTCAGCTGGCGGCTGGAGGAAAATGAAAGCTTTACCACGCCGGAAGCGGTGATGACCTATTCCGATCACGGTATCGGACAGATGTCTCGAAATTTCCATAACTTTACACGGGAAAGGATCTCCCCGCCTGAAATCTTTCCAGTCCGGCCCGTTGTGCTCAACACATGGGAAGCCTGTTATTTTGATATCAACGAAGATGTGCTCGTCAACTTTGCAAAAGAAGCGGTCAAATATGACGTAGATATGCTCGTCATGGACGACGGATGGTTTGGATCCCGGGTGAATGACCAGGCTGGTCTC
The DNA here is from genome assembly GCA_019415985.1 of Clostridiales bacterium. Lineage (GTDB taxonomy): Bacteria > Bacillota > Clostridia > Oscillospirales > CAG-272 > CAKTAA01. The sequence goes on along the minus strand of DXYE01000016.1, from coordinate 33,595 downwards.
GGCGATTGGTATGAAAACCGCGACCGTTTTCCCGATGGTCTGGGCGCATTTGTCAAACGTGTCAAAAAAACCGGTATTAAGTTCGGCATATGGATTGAGCCGGAAATGGTGAACCCCGACAGTGACCTGTATCGGGCCCATCCGGAATGGGTGCTCCAATGTGCCGGACGAGAAAGCACGCAGTCGCGGTATCAGCTTGTACTGGATATGTCTAATCCCGACGTTGTCGCCTATCTCAAGAACAGTTTTGAAAGGACCTTCGGTCAGGTTGAGATCGATTATATCAAATGGGATTTCAATCGCAATCTTGCCGAGGTTGGCTCTCCTGCCCTTCCGCCGGAAAGACAAATGGAGACCGCCCACCGTTTCATGCTGGGCTCTTACGAGCTCTACAGATGGTTTAGAGAAAGATTTCCAAACGTTATGATAGAAAACTGCTCCGGCGGGGGCGGCCGATATGATCTGGGGATGATGTATTATTCCACCCAAATTTGGGCCAGCGACCACACAGGGCCCCAGTACCGCGGAAAAATTCAGTTTGGGTCAACGATTTGTTACCCTGCCTCGGTAATGAGCTGTCATGTTTCGAATCCCGGAAACTGCTGCGACAATGAGAAGGAAATGGACTATCGTTTTAAAGTGGCCGTCGGCGGAGTCTTGGGTTATGAGCTGAACATTTTGACCGCCTCAGAACAGGTAAAAACGGCAATAAAAGCCCAAATAGCTGAATATCGTCGGATTGAACCCCTGATCCTTTTCGGTGAAATGTATCGCCAGTTCCATTATTCAGAAGGCAACCGAAACAGATACGCCTATTACTTTGTCAACGGAGACAATACGGAAATTTTGTCCACCTTTATCCAGTACAGCGGGGAAAAGCCGAAAATTTTGAAGCTGAAGTTCTGCCGTGCGGATATCGATAAGGTATATGTCGACAGATATACGGGAGAGGAATTCACCGGTGCACAGCTCAGAAGCGGAATCGAGCAGCTGACATCTGAGGAAGAATCGTTTGCCGTGATGCGCCACTTCATTGCAAAATAGAGCCCGTCCATTTTCAAGTTGTTCTGCTAAAAAACATTGCCAAAAAAAGGATGCTGTCCAATGAATCATTTGGCAGCATCCTTTTTAGTTTGTAAAATCCGTACAGGAGACATGAAACAGCCCGCATGATTCGTCGCATTCCCTAAACACGTCTTTTCGGCATTGTGTCTTCATGCGTCAGCGACAGTGAAGCGCCGATTTTCAAACCGGGAAGCGAAGCAAAAGAACTCAGAAACATTTACAGGGAATGTGCATATAAGTTCCCTCTTTTATCTGAAATCCTAATTTCTGATAAAATCTATCGCTGTTTCTGTTTCAAGGAACCACTCCGAATCAGGAAAACACGCTATACAGCGCCAGCCCAACTCTTTACCGATCCCCTTTCCGCTGAAAGGCTGGCAATACGGCCAGGTTATAAAGGACTGACCGGAACCTCCTGTCGCTGAGCACACGGGGGATCGTCTCCGCATCGTATACGATTTCCATATTCTATACTCCATTCCAGTGTTATATCAGTATACTTTTTCCTTTATTCTTTTACCTCAGCGTTTAGATGCCTCTGAGGATGACTTGGGTAAAATTTTATTATTCTGCACCGGAAGCTGAAACCAAAAATTGGATCCGTGATTCTCAGGCGCTTCGCTGCTGATGACACCGTATTCCGCATGATGAAGCTCCAGCACCCCTTTCACGATGGAAAGTCCCAATCCGCTGCCTACTACCGCTCGCTTATGCGTCTTATTTTCTTTGAAATACCGGTCCCATATATAGGGAATGTTTTCAGGAGAAATGCCCGTTCCGGTATCTATAATTTCTATTTTTACTGTTTGCCGGGCGTTTTTATCCGATATAACAGTTTGAACGATCCTGATCAGCTTATCATCCCCTGTGTAGTACACAGCATTGCTGATCAGATTATAGATCACCTGCTGCAGCTTTAACTCATCCGCATATACTGTGACGTTTTCCGAATAGGAAAATTCGATGCGGTATCCATCGCTTTCCTTGAGCTTCTGAAATCGCTTCATTATGGCAAGCACGCAATCTGTCAAACTAAAGTAGGAGGGGGAAAAGCCTTGAGCGTCCGCCTGCAGCTTGGACAAATCCAAAATATCATTTACCAGCGCGGTAAGTCTTGTCGCCTCATCGATAATCACCTGTACATTCTCCGGCGTGTTTTCACCGGGCAGGTCACGCATAACCTCTCCATAACCAATAATCATAGTAAGCGGCGTCCGCAAATCGTGGGATATATTGGCAATCAGTTCGTTTTTCAGACGGTCGACCTTTGAAAGCTCGGCAGCGGCGTGGTTCAGCGTATCATTCAGCTCTGCAATTTCACGATATCCCTTGCCATCAAAGCGCACCGCATAGTTTCCCTTAGCCAACTCCCTGGCTGTTCGGTTGATTTTTATGATCGGTGTGGATATCCGCCTGGAAAGCAGAAACGCCATGCATACGGCAATCACGACGAAAAACACACAGACGAGCTGCAATTGAGCCTGCAGCGTATGGACTGTCGCATTTACAGGTGTAATAACGGAATTTAAAAGGATATACCGTCCGCTTCCATCCGCTGTTTCTACAAATTCAATGTATAAGAGACTGGAATTCATTTGAGATGCGCGATACCGCTCATCCGTTTGACTCTGCTCTGTGAATTCGTTGAAATAGATCCCACCGCTCTGCCGGACGGAATCCAAAAGCTGCATTTTGAGAATACGTTTTGGCAGTACCGTTCCGTAACTGTCTTCCTGATTGAACTGACTTAAGATAAAATTCGGGTAAAAGTCCGCTTCCACAATCGTCTGAAAAGAGGTCCCGGAAACAACCTCAATATACATCATGTTATTGACAGAAAGGGAGGCGACCAAGTCGTTCAATGAGCCTGTGTCGAGTTCAATATTCTTTTTTAAAATATCCGCAGTTCCTATAATCTCATTAATTTTGATATACCGGTAAAAATCATTGAGAAAGACGATCTGAAGCAGCCATAAAACAGCGATAAGCACCGCGGTAAACAAGGCGAGATACGCGGCAAGCCGCCATTTGATGCTGATATTTCCCTTATACTCTTCTCCGCCCTTTTTTCTCTTCAATTTAAGCTTCAAAGCGATACCCCACACCGCGCAGAGTTACAATAAATCGGCTATATTCTCCCAAGCTTTTCCGAAGCAGCTTGATATGCGTGTCAAGCGTTCGGTCGTCGCCGTAAAAATCGTATCCCCATACGTCACAGATCAGTTTTTCCCGTGTCAGAGCAATTCCTCTGTTTTTTACGAGATAAAAGAATAAATCGTATTCCTTCGGCGTCATTTCCACCTTTTTGCCATCGACATAGACCAACCGTCCGGTAAAATCAACGGTGAGCCCCTCAAATTCAACGATATCCTTTTCGCCTTCCGCCTTTCCGGCACGTTTCAGCACCGCGGCAACACGCATCATCAGCTCCTTTGGTGAAAAGGGTTTGACAACGTAGTCGTCAACCCCTACCTCAAAACCGTGTATCTTATCGTATTCCTCTCCGCGCGCGGACAGCATGATGACCGGTATATTTTTTGTTTTATGGATTTCCTTGCATGCCGAAAACCCATCGAGAAAAGGCATCATAATATCCATGATGACCAAGTCGTAATCATGCTTCCGGCATTTTTCTACCGCGGTCATACCGTCCGCAGCTTCGTCCGCTTCATAGCCCTCGAATACGGCATATTTTTTGATCAACTCACGAATTTTATCTTCATCATCGACAATTAACAGCTTCTTTGCCGCCATGCAGTCACTTCCTTTTCCTTTTTGCTTCCTTATTTATGAATATCAACATAATACCCTCATCATGTGAATTTTCTGTGACAGGTATCTGACGATTCATTCACAACTTCACATCATTTCTTTTGATCGGTATTCTTTCTGTTATTCACGCCCGCAAGCGGATGATGCGCCATGGCTGCGCGTTGTTCCTCGCCTTTTAGATGCGTATAAATTTGTGTTGTGTTGAGCTGTTCATGGCCGAGGATATCCTTCAGTACGAGCACATCCACCTCTCCGCTTTGATAAAGAAGCGTCGCCGCCGTGTGCCGCAGCTTGTGGGTAGAAAAATTTTTGTGCGCAAGACCTGCACGGTCAAGATATTTGTATACAAGCCACTGAACCGTCTTTTGACTGATCCGGGTCATTCTGCCGCTGACAAAAAGCGGTGTTTTGTCCTTCATCCGCGGCAACAGCAGCGTTCTTTCTTTCAAATAATCCGTAAGTGCGTCTTTACATGCATCATTCAAATACAGCCACCGTTCTTTATTGCCCTTGCCGAGCACGCGTACTGTCTGCAGATCCTTCGACAAATCGTTCATACTGATGCCCGTCAATTCACTGAGCCGCATACCACAGTTTAAGAACAACGTCAAAATAGCATAATCACGCGCTTTTGTCTTACTCTCCGTATCGTTGCGTACGCTCTCAAGCAGACTCAGGCTTTCCTCAACGGTCAAATATTTCGGACGGCGGGATACGCCTTTGGGGCTGTCGATATGGTCAGCAGGATTCCGGTCCAAAAGGCCGGCTTTATCCGTCAGGTATTTATAAAACACTTTAATGGAAGAAAGACGCCTGGCGCGAATACTGATTTTATTTTTGCGTTCTACAGCAAGATACTCAAGAAAGTCGTAGATATCCGCTGTCGTAACTGCGGAAACAAAAGACAAATCCACGGTTTCAAGCGATATGTCCTCCAAGTCCTCCGCCGCAATACCATCCTTTTTCTTCTTTAAAAAACGGAAGAACATACAAAGATCAAAGAGATACTCCGAAACCGTATTCTGAGAGCGGTTTTCAATAATAATTTTCTGCCGATAGAATCCGTGAAAAATTTCCGGATATTCGGTAATATCCACCGGTTTATAATCAGCCATGTCCGCCTGTCCTTCCTTTTTTCTCCTTTTAGCCATTAACGCAGAAGCGAAACCCTTGCCCGGTTCCGCTTTTCGGCCGTGTCTGTTCCCTAATGCAGTCCGGCATTCGTATACTGCCGGAAAGATGCATGGCTCGCTCTTCTCGTATCCCTCTGAAAGCTCATACGAAACCAAAAGAAACCGTTCCCCAAGATCGATCATGCTGCCTGAAGCTTCCCAAGCATATACGTATAGAAACTGCAACACACACTTCTTTTTCATCTCTGTATTTATTATACAAAATAATTTCCCATTTTCATGGATAAACTGTAAATTTTTGTTAATCTCATTCATTCTAGAGAAAAAACACTTGATTTTTCACAAATTTCAGTTACAATAAAAAGAAATGCAAGTAATTGAATCATAATAGGGAGAATCGTAAACTCATGTTGAAATTTTTAAAGGAAAACTCCTATTCTGCTGTCAAAATGTTTGTCAACCAGGTTGCAATGGCTCTGTTCGGTCTGATGATATCGTTTGCGGCTGCCACCATGGACGATTGGATTTGGATCGCCGGTACGCTTGTAGGTGTGTTTCTATATCTATTTTTGGCTTATAACATGTTTTGGGAGATGGGGGCAAAGGATCGAACCCGAGTCGATGCCGGCAGGGAAAAGGCTATGCCGCTGAAGGGACTGTATATCGACCTGATATCAAATATTCCCTCCATTGTTGTCTGTATTTTGATGCTATTCGGTTATTATCTGGGTTCTAACCATATGTGGGCGGGAAATCTGTATGTTATAACCAGCTTGATCGCACGGGTTCTCCAAGCTATGTATCTCGGCCTGATTCAGCTTTTCTCACCGTATAATCCATGGGGAATTGTGCTCACCATTTTGCCTGTTCTGGCTATGAGCGCCGTGGCTTATCAGCTCGGCTTCCGCAATTTCAGAATTTTATCTCTCTTTGGTATTGATCCAAACAAAAAAAAGAATAAATAATATCGTAAAAAAGGGCTGTAAATGCATACCCGCTACAGCCTTTTGTTTTGTCCGTTGCCTGCGGGTGATATTGACCGCGTTCCCTGAAGCTTTGTCATTCAGAGCAGAGAAAAATGCGCATTTTAAACATCTTTAAAATTGCGTCTTAAGCTTTTACGATATCCTACAAGTCGTTCGCTTATATGATTCCATTTGGATTCATACATACACGGATGCAAAACTGCATTTCATAAACAATTTCCCAAGTGCATAAGATAAAACACAGCGAGTATTCTGTCTGTATGCATAAACAGCGGACATCACTGCAAGTGCTGCTCAAGTTACGGCAACAGAGAAAGCCGAAACCGTTTTTAATGTTTCTATGAATGAGCCGAACCTGCACTGCAGTCGTGTGCTCGACTAAGCGCTTTGGGGGTTGAGATATGGAAAAAAACGAAGAGAAGGGCGGATACATTGGATTCCTGATATCCTTTCTGCTCTTTACACTGTTACTTTTGGCCTGTACGGCTGCTATTCATATCGTTTCAGTTAAATATATTCACAACGGCACAACCTATTTTTCTAAATTTTGGGAAGAAACTTTTTTAAACCAGTTTCCTCAAGACTTTTCCGGCGTTTCTCTCGTCAGTGACAGTGAAGCGCAGGCAGCGCCGCTGGTGATCGTCGACGCAGGCCACGGAGGGGAGGATGGCGGCACGACCGGCGTAAATGGCGTACTGGAAAAGGATGTAAATCTCGATATCGCCCTGCTGCTGGGAAATATTTTGGAATCCTCCGGCGCACGTGTCATCTACACGCGCACCGATGATCGGATGCTGTACGGTAATGCGGCAAAGGGTCAACATAAAATGTACGACCTGAAAAATCGCCTGGAGATCGCTCGGCAATATCCGGATGCCATTTTTGTCAGCATTCATATGAACGCTTTCACCGACGCGCGCTACCATGGTATGCAGGTTTTTTATTCCCCAAATCACACACAAAGTCAGGAGCTTGCAGAAAAAATATGCGCATGGAATCATACATATTTTCAGCCGGATAATACGCGAAAGACGAAACGGGCAACCTCCGATATTTATCTGCTGCATAAAAGCGAGAATGTGTCCGTCCTCGTGGAATGCGGTTTCCTGTCCAACGCAGAAGAGGCACGCAGCCTGGCAGATCCGGTTTATCAGCAAAAGGTCGCGGCTGTTCTGTGCTCGGCAATAATGGATTATGCAAAAAACGCCGGACAGTAGACGTATAGCTATATTCCGACTGCTAATGAGGAACGCATAAAACAAAAGACAAGGAGCGGAAGATCACTTGAAACAGGTAAAAACGGTTTTTGTATGTTCATCCTGCGGATATCAAACCTCGAAATGGCTCGGAAAGTGTGCCGGATGCGGTGCATGGAACACCATGGAGGAGCAGGAGGAAATTGTCGAACCCAAGTCAAAGACTGCGTCCCGTCATTTAGAACTGTCTTCATCTTTGGCTCCGGAAGCGGAAGCCATCCCGTTGGATGACCTCGAGCTTCCGGTTTATATGCGAAGTCTGACCGGACTGGGAGAATTCGACCGTGTGTTGGGCGGTGGATTGGTACACGGTTCCGTTGTTTTGCTGAGCGGTGAACCCGGGATCGGCAAATCTACGCTCCTTCTGCAAATATGCGGTGAACTCGGAAAATCGAAAAAGGTTCTGTATATCTCCGGCGAAGAGTCACAGGGGCAGCTGAAGCTTCGCGCCAAACGTCTGCATATAGGCGGAGCCGGCCTGTTTCTCTGTATCGCTACCAATATCCACAGTATTCTCGCACAAATTGATAAGCTGCGGCCGGATATCGTGATTCTGGACTCTATACAAACCATGTATCATCCGGAAATCAACTCGACGCCCGGCAGCGTCACACAGGTCAAGGAAACGGCCCTGGCGCTTATTCGAAAAGCTAAAATTGAGGGACTTTCCGTGCTCCTGGTCGGACACGTCAATAAGGAGGGCGGCATTGCCGGACCAAAGGTGCTTGAACATATGGTCGACGCGGTTGTCTATTTTGAGGGTGAAAGACAGCAGAGCTACCGCATTCTTCGTGCCATCAAAAATCGTTACGGCTCTACCAACGAAATCGGTGTGTTTGAAATGACGAACCAAGGCCTCTCCGCTGTTGAAAACCCATCGGAGATGCTCCTGTCCGGCAGGCCCATAAATGTCTCCGGCAACTGCGCGGTTTGCGTTATGGAGGGAACACGTCCAATTTTGGCGGAAATCCAGGCTTTGGTTACGCCGACTGTATTTCCCTCCCCCCGCAGAAGCTCACTGGGCATCGATTATAATCGTATGATTCTGATTCTCGCAGTCCTTGAAAAACGCTTGGGAATCCGTTTTTCCACACATGATGTATATCTGAACGTCATCGGCGGTCTGCGTCTGGAGGAGCCTGCTGCCGACCTCTCCGTTGCACTGACGATCTTATCCTCTATAAAGGACAAGCCTCTGCCGGATGATTTTATTGCGATAGGAGAAATCGGTTTGGCCGGCGAATGCCGGACTGTCGGTTCTCTGGAACAGCGCGTCAGGGAATGCGCACGCATTGGATTTACAAAAATCATGGTTCCCAAGCGGGGAATCGAACGCAAAAAATTCCAAGTGGATGGTGTCCAGCTCTTGCCTGTCGGCAACATTTTCGAATCTCTTAAAATTCTTAAATGACACGATACATTAAAAGCGGGGGTTATATTTTCAGAGTTCTCTCCGTCATGGATGGCATGACCGCTCCTCCCTTTCACTTCCATGTGTATCTACCGAGAAAAGCGTTCCGCCTTTCACCTTTTATTATCCCTGTTATACTTGAATAAAGATGCTTTTGGTTCCGCGCCGAACGGTTTTATTATTTTATAATAGCTGTTCTGTTTCATAAGGAGGTACGTGCTATTCCATTGAATAAAAAGCTTTTATACGGCCTGTCCACAGCGTCTCTGATTGCCGCCGGATTGAGTACCGCGCTTAGCCAGCGACTGACCGTCCGTTTCTATACGGAAATTTCGGAAAAAATCGGAACCCGTATTCGACTCGCCGTTTTAACTGATTTGCACAGCTCCATATACGGCGAGCGGCAAAAAATTTTGATCCGTATGATCCAACGGCAAAATCCTGACATTGTACTGTTAGCCGGTGATATTGCAGACGATAAAGTACCGAACAACGGTACAATCCAGTTGTTGTCTGTAATCGGACGACAGTATCCCTGTTTTTATGTCGCCGGCAACCACGAATTCCGTACAGGCAAGATTCATGCAGTGAAAGCCATGGTGCGCAGCTTTCACGTTCATATACTGGAAGGTTCTGCCATGTATTGGACTGTAAGGGGTGAACATCTTTGCATCTGCGGTGTGGACGATCCTACGGGCTTTCCCCTCAGGACTTCTGACGGAAGGATTTTTTCAAGTTGGGAAGAACAACTGCAGTGTACTGCCGCTTCAAAGCGCAAAGATGCCTATACCGTGTTGCTGACACACCGACCGGAGCGCGCAGAACAGTATCGTTCATGCGGCTTTGATTTGGTCATAGCAGGTCATGCGCATGGCGGTCAAGTTCGGATTCCCGGTGTTTTGAACGGACTATACGCTCCGCAGCAGGGGCTTTTTCCAAAGTACGCCGGAGGGCGTTATCAACTTGGGGAGACTGCCATGATTGTCAGCCGCGGCCTGTGTAAAAACCACAGACCGCGTATATACAATCCGCCTGAAGTCGTCATTGTCGACATTGTGCCGCCGACTTGTCGTAGAAAGGGTGCCTTCTACGAAAAATGATCTTTCAACGAATTCATAAAATGCTCCAACGCTTGCTTTTCTAGGACCGTTCTCTGATAACCCACAGTCGAAATGTGTGTCACGTATTAAGAGAATGGCGAGAATGGCAAGTTGGTGAGAAAGTTTTCCTGTTTACAAAAGCGGAAGCTTCATTCACATACAAATTCGTATATCTAAAAATGGGGTTCTATCCCATTTTTCCAGTTTTGACAAATTTATATTTATGCACCGCGGACAGCGGTATGGAGATTAAAATGGGAACTTGGGAATTGTTTTTAATAGCAGTTGGACTCTCTATGGATGCATTTGCCGTAGCTGTGTGTAAAGGATTGTCCGTAAAGCAGCTCAAGCTGAGGCATGCGCTACTTACAGGCCTGTATTTCGGTCTGTTTCAGGCGCTGATGCCTCTTGCAGGATATGCTTTAGGTACCCAATTTCAAGAATTCATTACGGATATAGATCATTGGATCGCCTTTGTTCTGCTATGTCTTATCGGCATCAATATGATACGGGAGGCATGCAGCAAAGAAACCGAAGCGCTGAATGATTCCTTCCGTTTTGCTGTTATGCTGCCGTTGGCGCTTGCAACAAGCATAGATGCGCTGGCTATCGGTGTTACCTTTTCCTTTTTACAGGTGGATATTCTTCCTGCCATTTTGTTTATAGGTATCATTACCTTTGGTCTTTCCGCGGTCGGTGTTAAAATCGGTCATGTTTTCGGTACAAAATATAAATCGTTTTCTGAATTTTTGGGAGGATTGGTTCTCATTGCAATGGGAATCAAAATTCTTCTCGAGCATTTGGGCTGGCTTCCGCTTTGATAAAATTTCAGAGCAAGAAAGAGCTCTTTGAGCCTTGAACTATTCTCTCCGATATTACATTATCATTTATAGGAGGACATTGGCTACGCTGGTAAAGTATAATAAAATCGGCAAACAAAAGAGCATCGAATCCAAATTATTGAATAAACCGGAGTTATAATACCGTTGAACAAACTGTTTTCAGAACAAAAAATTTTACCGTAAACCTTCAACGGTATATACTGGTCCGAAATTCGGTTTCTCTCAGCGCACGTACCTCAGAGAACAGATAAAGGGGGAAAGAGAACAGCTATGGCAATTGAAACGGTTAAAGAGTATTTTAAAAAATTTGGAATAGAGCACCGTGTGCGGGAATTTGAAGTTTCCAGCGCAACTGTCGAATTGGCTGCGAAGGCACTGGCGTGCGAACCGTGCCGGATTGCCAAAACATTGTCGTTTTGGGTTGGTAATAAACCGATTTTGGTTGTATCCACAGGTGATGCGAGAATTGATAATTCGAAATACAAGGCTCAGTTTGGAACAAAAGCCAAAATGCTTACACCAGAAGAAACGCTCACACAGGTCGGACATGCCGTAGGGGGTGTTTGTCCCTTTGCAGTGAACGAAAACGTAACTGTATATTTAGATAAATCGCTACAAAGATTCGAAACCGTATTCCCTGCGTGCGGGAGCAGTAATAGTGCAATTGAGCTTTCCATGAGAGAATTGGAACGGTATTCTGATTTTAAATGCTGGGTTGAAGTTTGCAGGATTCCATAAAGTCAGATTCATTAGGGAATGGACCAACAACGAAATACTTGTTTCCATTAACTGCGATTTCAAGTAGTCTTGAAGATCATCGTTTATATTTACTCGAAGGTAGAACAGATATTTGATATAGCCGGTGTAATGCCGGACTACTGTGTTTACTGCTTTCATCTCTCCGGCGGTGGCTTTTTCGTTGACGTCATAAGGCAGTGATTTGTACTTCCTATTCCTCATTCTTCACCGCCTCCACTTCCTTTCGCAGTAGACGCAGCGCCATATGTTTTCTGCGGATAATTGTACTCCTGCAACGCCCCAAACATTCTGCCAATTTCTGCGTCGTTATAGGCCAGGCAGAAGCGTAAGAGCAGGACTTCCCGCAGCTTCTCCGGCAAGCGCAAAAGGGCCGCTGCTAATACTTCACTATCCGCGATTACCGTTTTCCTGCGAACAGTAAAGACGGTAGGGACATTATGTTTCACAAGTATTTGTCTGTGGAAGCAGGTCCAAAGCAAACATCTCGAAGATAGTCAAGGGATACTTCAAATTGCGTTTTCTCCGTAATTTCTTATAGGCGTCAGCACTGTATGATACGGTACGATTTTGCAAAAAACTTTGAAGGTATTACTCGATATGCTCCGCGATGCTGCCGTGTGTTCGTCATTTTACTCACCCCCCTTTCTGCCCCAAGTAGGGGGTAAAGACAGCAAAGGCCCATAACAGCATAAAACCGCGTGGGCGTTCAGAAAACAGAAATTATTAGCAGCAGCAATATAATTTTTTATTCATACTCGCGGGCTCAAAGTTCCACAACAATCATAAGGCTTTTATTGTTTGAGATCCATAATAAAATTGATTGTTTATACAGGTAGTCATGACAATACGCTCTCTATTTCCTGTCATTTAAATTAACGAATATATTCCGTAATAAAGCAAAAGAATACCCAACAGCGTTACTACAACAGGAACAATATAGGCTGCAACTTTGCTTAAAATGCTTTCTATCTTTTTAATGATAGCTGTGCCTTGCAGTTTGTTATATGCGAAATAAAGCAAAATTAGTGGCAATACATATATCAAGTCATATATTATAAGAAAGACTATGACGAGAGGAAATGTTAAATTATAAGTTGTTAATATGGCCAAAAAACCGAAATAAGGGAATGCACTTGTTAATTCGACAGCGCAAAAAGCCGCACCTAAGAAAAATAAGAATAGTGGAGAAAGTTGTGATGGATTTTTTACTTCGGTCGTTACTTCAACACTGTTTTTTATATTGCGTTTGGTTTTGGAGATAAGACGTATTCCTAACAATAGGCAAAGGATACCTGCGCCTAGCGCAGCTCCATATACATACCATGGATAAATTTCGATGGCTTTGGAAAGCAGCTTTGAAACCCATGTTGCAATACCATAATAAATCGCCAATCCCAATACGAGGTTTGCTGTTCCGATTCCAAAAATAAAAAACCAGATGTGTCTTTTATTTTTTACCATAACCTGCAACAGCATTTGCTGTGCGATGGCAGAGGGGTTCAAGCTATCAAAAAAACTTGTTGTTATTACTGTTCCTAAAAGTATCCACATAGTATCATCTCCCTATAATTAAAAAAGGCCAACGTTTGTGTAACGCTGGCCTACTACACAATTAAGTGAAACCCCGGCGGGTTAATTTAATCTACATCATATTCAATTATTGCTTTTGTTGCTTCTTTCTTACAAGCTCAATCGCTTCCTTTCCTGTCATGTGGTCGATTATCATTTCCAACATACAAAGAGATTTCCATTCTCGGTTTATCGCATTATCGCAGCTGACGGCGGTATTATTCGGTGCATATTTGACCGCTAATTTTTCTATGGCGCTTCGCTTTTTCCGTTCATCAGTTATGATTTGTATCTGCCCAAACGCAATCACACTTCTGAAATAGCTTGTGTATTCTTCTGGAACAACCAAATCCTGATCAATTACACAAAAAGATACTTTTGCATTTCTTTGGATAGCGTCTAACTTATGCCCGCTTTTTGCACTGTGAAAATAGATTTTTTCTCCATCATAAACATAACTGATTGGAACAGCATATGGATAATCGTTGTCGCCCATTAAGGCAAGCACTCCTGATGTTCCCTTGTACAGAATATGCTCAATTTCCTGTGGGGATAACGCCTGTTTTTTTCTTATCATTTCTCGAAATACCATACGAACCTCCTATAAAAACAAAACGCTTATTTTTACCCCTTCAATGGCCTAACGGAGTAGAAATAAGCGTTTTCCCGGCGGAAAATTTATTTTTATTATGATACCACAAACCACGATATAAGTCAATATGTTTTTATTCTCGTATTCATCAAGAAGGATTGAAAACTTCGGCAAAGCCGCCAAAGTGCGGTGTTGTATACATTGAAAAGCAATTCCTTGTGCATCTAGGAAAGCTCCCATAGTATCTTTGACAGATATTTCTCTGTCACAAGCTCGTGTATCTCATAGGAACACCGACTTTTCAGATCTGACCACTCCGATGATCAACGATTTATTGAAAATCCTTGTCCACGCTCCGGAAAAGTTTGACGGGGATTTGCGCAAGAGGCTTAGATTCATCTGAAATTCATCGGGCACCTTGAACTGCCCAAACCGAATCTGTTCGTAGAGGAAGCCAAGCGGCAGAAACAGCTGCGAAGAAGCTGAATCAAAAACCGTAAACGCTACGAACAAATCAAATCCGGCGAACGCACCGTAGGCGAACCCCTGAAGCCGACCTGTAAATGCTGTAGCGAAACCTTTGAATCCAAACGAATAAATACCCTGTATTACAGCCCTGCCTGTCGAGTAAAATTCTATCGGCAGAAAGCAAAGACAGCAAAGAAAGCGCCGAAGGTCGAGCCGGTATCGCGGGAAATCCCCTGCATCGTGGAAAAAGAAAACGGCATAATGATTGACGCAAAAGGCGCCTTGCGCTTTATGCCTAACAGACGAAGAGTTCCCTGTTTTCTCAGCCTCTGCGTATATTCATGCATGACTTGGCAGCTCCGCTGTTTCAATAAAGGCTGCCGACAAAGCTTTGCCGCAATGGTGTAGCCGCTTTTTCATAAAATCATCTGCATAATCCAATATATGACACCGTAAATCACGCTCGCCACGGTGCCGTAGACGATAACCGGCCCCGCAATCGTAAACATTTTAGCGCCGACTCCGAGTACAAACCCCTCGGATTTTGTGTCAATCGCGGGCGCTACCACTGCGTTGGCAAATCCCGTGATCGGTACCAGCGTCCCCGCGCCAGCGTGCTTGGCAATCTTGTCGAACCAGCCTATTCCGGTCAACAGTGCAGCGATAAAGATCAGCGTTACCGGTACCAAGACTTTAACGTTATCCTCTGTCAGCGACAGAGCCAGATATGCATGAAACAAAATCTCAGCAATCGTACAGATCAGCCCTCCCACAAGAAACGCCTTGATACAGTCCCAGAATAAGTTGGACTTTTTGCTGCGGGCAGCGGCGTATTTCTGATATGTTTGTTTATCGAGATTCATGTTGTACTCATCCTTTCCTGTAGGTTAAGCCCTTCTATTATAAATTTGGTACTTCTATTCTTTGTCAGCAGGTAAGTTTTTATGTAATCCTTTGAAAAAGAATTGACATACAAAATATCGTATGTTATACTGTAAGTATAAAAGGAGTGATAATAGCCCCATAAATATTGCCATAGGAAATGTTTTTATTGCTGCATATATAAACAACTTTGCATAATTTGTTGTTTTTCTTTGAAATTTTACTCATTTTTACAGCAAAGAAGGGATTTTTAGATGGAATTTTGGGAGGATCTCGGCAA
>DXYE01000016.1:4499-18470 GCA_019415985.1 Clostridiales bacterium | reverse complement strand
CAAAACCGTCAGCGAAACTGCAAATCAGAGTGCAAAAAAGCTGACACAAGTGACAGAACTGACAAAGATGAAATATCATTTAGGGACGCTGGATGCGAAAAAAGACAAGTTTTTTCGGGAAATTGGCTCCCTTGTCTATCAGCAGTATGCCAAGCAGACAAGTGAAACGACAAAAATTGCAGCCTTATGTTTAGAGGTAGATGCGATAGAAAAAGAAATACGGGAAACGAAAGAAAAGATCCGTAAGAACAGCGGCAAAAAGGTATGCAGCGCCTGCGGTTCTACTCTTGCGGTAAAAGCAAGCTTTTGCCCCTTCTGCGGGGCAAAGCAGGCTGAGAGCGGCGCATCCAACACCGGTGAGAGCGCTGCGGAGAACGACGCTCAGCGAAATTCAGGTTCAAACTGACATCATGGGAAAAATAGAATCCGGTTGAATAGCGCCGTGTATTCCAGCAGCATATTTTTAGAAAAGGAGTCTCCGGTCACTCCGGATATCCACATCATGAGACAAAACATCAGAAATCCTGTGGCGGTTCTTCTTCTCAGCATCGTCACTTGCGGCATTTATGGTTTGTATACGGTATATAAAATTTCATTGGAAGTCAGCTGCTATAACGGCGACCATTCGGTGGACCCCGCCCTGGAGGTCGTTTTGTGCATCGTTACCTGCGGTATTTATAATATTTACTGGACTTATAAATATGCAAAATTGATAAACGGGCTACAGATAAAAACAGGTGTGCCATATCCTTCTGATATATCTCTTCCGGCGCTCTTGCTTTCTGTGTTCGGATTTTTTGTAGTATCGCTTATGCTGCTGCAAACCGAACTCAACAAGGTTTGGGAACAGACGCCCTTGGCATGAGTAAAAAATGCGTTATCCTTTTGTGTGCGTAAATAGGCTTTGGGTATGGATGCATAAAAAGAACGGCTGCTAAGAAAGCAACTCGCTTCTAAAAGGCAGACGCAAGCGATATTAAAGGATTCCCGCAAAACGAATCGTTTTGCGGGAATCCTTTTTTTTAGAATTTTAGGCCCCAGAAGCCATCGAAACCATCGCAGTCCAAGATAAGAAAATAGGTTCGGGCTTGCGCGTTTATGCCTGTAAAAAACCGTTCTTTTGGTGTATGTCTACATACTTGACAGCGAATTAGAACGTATGGTATACTAATTTTATAGTTGACTTAAAAATACCTTTGCCTGAGATTCAATTTCTTCCAGATAGTGTTTATTTACTTTTTTCGAAACTTGAGTGAATAAACAACTGATTTTTTAATGTTAATACGGAAGTTTTAAAATACAGGTCGTATCCGAGACTGTCTATGATACAAGAAGACAGCATGAAATACAGTTTGCACGTGCTGTTTTTGTCTTTGTTTCACAGCTACGATTTGCCGCATAACGCACGGTAAAGCCGGCATCCCTGAGGTCGGCATAAATATCGATAAGAAAGGAAGCCCCTGCCTGGCCAAGGCACGGTGATTCTTATGATTTGTGTACAATGTGATAAATTATCTGCTTCTTTTGGTGCAGATACCATCTTCGATCAACTTTCCTTTTTTTTAAACGATGGTGATAAGCTCGGAATCGTCGGAGTGAACGGTGCGGGTAAATCCACTTTGTTTAAGATTATAACCGGTGAGCTCAGCCCCAGCAGCGGTACAGTCGCTATTGCCCGCGGGAAGTCGATCGGCTATCTTGCTCAGAACAGCGGACTTTCCGGCGAGAATACCATCCTCAATGAAATGCTCAAGTCCTTTACTCCACTTTTGTCTCAAGAGAAACAGATGGAAGAGATACAAAGTCGCATCGATACGCTGACATCAGAGGGTCAGGCTGCTCTGACACTGCCGCTGACGGGAGAACTCGCTGTTTTGCAGGAAGCCTATGCAGCCGGCGGCGGTCTCACATACCGCAGTCGCGTCCATGCCGTTCTTCGGCAGATGGGCTTTTCTGAGGATGATGAAATGCGTCCTATCTCGTCCCTCAGCGGCGGCCAAAAAACAAGATTGGCCTTGACTGGATTGCTTTTAACAGAGCCGGATATTCTTATGCTGGATGAACCGACAAACCATCTGGATACCGACATGCTGCAATGGCTCGAAACCTATCTGAAGGGTTATCGTAAAACAGTACTGGTCATTTCACATGACCGGTATTTTCTGGATCAGTTCACCACAAAAATTCTCGAAATCGAACACGGACATGGAACGGTTTATTCCGGTAATTACACTGCTTATATCGCACAGAAGAAAACCAACAGGGAGATTCAAGCGCGGCACTACGCAGCCCAGCAAAAAGAAATTGCCCGCATTGAGGCATACATTGAGCAGCAGCGCCGCTGGAACCGAGAACGAAATATCATCGCCGCTGAAAGCCGACAGAAAATGCTCGACAAAATGGAACGGGTTGAGAAACCGAAAGAAACGCCGGCGGCTGTTCGCATGGCGTTTCAGGCAGGTCAGAGCAGCGGCAGCGATGTACTGACTGTAGATAATATTTCCAAGCGCTTTTCTGAAAAAATATTATTTTCAGAGGTCAGTGCTTTGGTCAAAAAAAAAGATCGCATGTTTATATGCGGTCCCAATGGCTGCGGCAAGTCAACGCTTTTAAAAATACTGGCAGGTATGCTGAAGCCGGATACCGGAGTATGTGAATACGGCAGTCGGGTTTGCATCGGGTATTACGACCAAGAGCAACAGCAGCTAAACGACGATCATACGGTGCTTGAGGAGCTATGGTCTCACTCGTCTCGGCTCTCCCAGAAGGAAATCCGCAGTGTCCTGGCGCTTTTTCTTTTCACCGGCGATGACGTTGATAAAAAAGTCGGTGTGCTCAGCGGCGGCGAAAAAGCACGCCTGACTTTAGCCAAACTCGTCTTATCCCCCGCGAATCTGCTCCTCCTCGATGAACCGACCAACCACCTTGACATTCCATCGCGGGAAGCTCTCGAAAGCGCTCTCGATGCTTACGAAGGAACCATTATTGCGGTTTCTCACGACCGTTATTTTGTTCGTAAACTGGCTACCAGAATATTTGATCTTACAATTAAACCGTTTCTCGATTATCCTTACGGCTATGAAGCCTATCTGGCCTACCGTGAGAAAAACAAGACTGCTGCGGGCTCGTCTTCTATCTCCAATCACACCGCAGCGGAAAGCAAAAACCAATATTTAAAACAAAAACAGGAAGCGGCCCAAAAGCGTAAGACTGAAAAGCTTCGCGCTAAAACAGCATCGGATATAGTTGCCTGCGAGGCGGAGATCGATGAAATCGACAATGAGATGGCAGAGGATGCGGCCTCAGATTATATGCGTCTCTCAGAGTTGCACAACCGAAAGCAGGTACTGGAAGAGCGTCTCCTGCAGCTGTATGAGCTTGAGGAGACGCTTGGCGCGGAGAAGTGATATATTTACGCTTTTTCAAATCCGTGGATAAATCCATCCAGCGCGGCAGAACATACATCTCCGCCTATTACCTTGTTCTTGTAGACAAGAAGATTGACATAAACCTTGCCCTCATAACCGGAATAATTGTTTACGACATACGTATAGCGCATGACTTTCTTATTTTTGTACTTTTCAAGATTGAGCCCTTGTGATTTCTGTATGGTATTGTAGCTCGTATAAACCGCATCGAAGGTCGACGGTACGGTCACCTCTACCTCTTCTATCGGCTCAGGATTCACATCCCAGCCGAATTGAGAGATAAATTCGATTCTTTCCTCATTTCCCGTTATTTTATCGTATACGATTTTTTCATCTTTTACCAACAGCGAAGTTGGTTCATATGTCGGAATGAAAGCGATGAGAGCGATGAGAACAATGACTGAAAGGCAAATAATTCCGACAAATTTTAAAGTGGAGGCGCGCAGCGAGTAGACAAACATAAACAGTACATGTTTTTCATTTTTCCGACAGTTCTAATCTATATAAGCACAGAACCAGCGGACAATGAAAACGTTCCTTTCTCCCCGGAAATGTTAAGTTGCCATTATCAGCCTCACGGGGCGGCTGATAAGCTTCGCGTTCATTCACGGCTGTACAGAAGACAAACGGAGGAGGCTCCAAAGCCGCTTTCCCCCTTGTTCATTTCCGTTCTATATATATGGCGCCTGTCTGCCAAATATACCGGATGTCCGCAAAATACACTGTTTTGCTTCCGTTTACATTATTTGCCTTGACAAAAAATTTTTCAAAGGGTACAATAAATAGGAAAAACAAATCCCTGCTGCAGAATTCTCTCAACAGCCTTTTGTTTTTGCGGCTCTGAATTTTGGTCTTTCACCGACTTCTTTCCCAGCCTCTCCAATTTTTTTATTCTACTTTCGCAGGAGGACAGGTTTTGAAGATTGAATGGAACAAAAAATATACAACAATTGCCATTTATGCCGGAGTCGTTATCCTGCTTGGTATCGTCGGTGTTTTCCTGGCCATACGCTTTTCCGACCTGCAGTCGATCTTTCAGAGATTTTACCGCGTCTGTAAGCCTTTGATTTATGGATTCGCTTTTGCTTACCTTTTATGTCCCATCCTCAACTTTCATGAAAAAAAGGTGTATGCCTTTCTTGAGAAGAAGCGGCCGAGAAAAAAACTGAAACGTATCTTATCCCTGATATCTACCTATCTTTGGGTAGCGCTGTTTTTGACGCTCTTTTCTCTGATTGTCATCCCTCAGGTTTCCACCAGCTTCAATTCGCTTCAGGAAAGGATGGCGTCTTATGTGCAAGCGGCGCAGGCTTGGGTAAACGAAATTCTCTCAGAGTCAGAATTTCTTGCAGGCCAATATGAAAAGCTCACAGCTTCCATAAACGGTCTCATTGAACAATCCTATGAGATATTGAGTGCAGCAACGCCTTACATAACGGCCTATGCTACCACATTTGTGGAAGAGGTCAAAAATTCGCTGCTCGGTATTATTCTCTCCGTGTATTTCTTGCTGTCGAAGGAA
Organism: Clostridiales bacterium; assembly: GCA_019415985.1. Taxonomy (GTDB): domain Bacteria; phylum Bacillota; class Clostridia; order Oscillospirales; family CAG-272; genus CAKTAA01. Next base: position 13,520 of record DXYE01000016.1, on the reverse strand, counting down.
CAGCTTCTTGCACAGACAAGAAAAATCATGTACGCTTTTCTTCCTGAAAGGCTGATACACAAAATTACACACGTGGCACAGCTCTCACATAAAACTTTCGGCGGCTTTATCAGCGGAAAAATTATGGATTCCGGTATCGTCGGCATTCTTTGTTACATCGGTATGTCTATATTGGGTATGCCATATGCCCCCCTGATCAGCGTCATTATCGGCGTAACGGATGTCATTCCCTTTTTCGGTCCGTTTTTGGGCGCCATTCCCAGCATTTTCATCCTCTTTCTTTCAGATCCGATGGCTGCGGTTCTCTTTGCCGTGCTCATTCTTGTCTTGCAGCAAATAGACGGCAATCTGATCGCCCCCTTGATTTTGGGTGATAAAACCGGACTGAGTGCTCACTGGGTTGTGATAGCCATTACGGTTATGGGTGGTTTTTTTGGCATTCTCGGTATGTTTATCGGCGTTCCTGTGTTTGCAGTCATCTATGTGCTAATCAAAGAAAAGACAGAGGAAAATTTGTGCCGAAAGGGCCTTCCGGCAGCCACCCGTTCTTATTATGACAACGCGGAATATACTGAAATCTATGAGCCTTCACCCAAACGCTCCTCCCCCGAGAGAAAAATTTTCAAAAAAATGCACATACAGAGTCGCTCTGCATGTAAGACGCCGTCTTCACAGAACAATGAAAATAGCAATGCCGGCTCAGATGATACGAAAGAGGCAAGTTCAGAGACGTTATCTGAAGATCAGCAACGGAAACAAAAAAATTCCGATCAATCTGATAAAAAGGAGTAATTACAACGGCTGTTGTCCGCTGGAAAGGATTTATATGCTGCAAATAGGGTTAAAAAATTGCGAAAAAGAAACGGTTACAGAAAAAAATGTTGCATCTGCCCTCGGAAGCGGTTCTCTTGATGTATATGCAACACCGGCCATGGCGCGGCTTATGGAGTACACTGCGGCGAGAAGTTTAGAGGGACTTCTCGAAGATGGACAGACGACAGTTGGTATCTCGTTGAACTTAAAACACACATCGGCTACCCCTGTTGGCTGTATTGTGGTCTGCGAAAGTGAGCTGGTTTCCATCGAAGGCAAAAAATTATGCTTCCAAATTGACGTAAAAGACGACTTTGGTTCTATTGGAAGCAGTGTGCATGAGCGTTTTATTGTCGATCGCCAGACATTTATGCAGAAAGCTGAAAATAAGCTTTCGACCGATCATTAAACACCGCCCGAATCAATAAAGGAGTTTGATTATACAAAATTTTCTGTGCTCGGTAAAAGAATTTGGGCTCTTACATCTGTATTAGATTTGCTCAGTCTTTCGCAATATCCATAAAGTAAAGAATTCATCTTAAAATTGTCCAGCATATCTTCCTTTGTGGGTATCACCACTGTCATGGAAATACAACAGTGGCTTGAATATTTACTTTTTTTATGCGATAACTTTCCGGACAGGCTGCTTTCCATAACACAGCATCAGCCTTTTTGGGGTAAAACAGTACTGCTTTTATGGAAGATCTCATATAAGAGCTGTTTAACTCAGCAGCAGAATTTTTTCAAGCGGATCATAGACATGGCTGACAAGCGGCTGCAGATCTCCTTTCGCCTTTCATGATCTCAGATGAGTGCAAAAAGATTAATGGATATAAACTTCTCTTTGGAATAATGATAAAAGCGGACAAGAAACGATTTGTTTCTTGTCCGCTTTGACTTGCGTCTATAGCTGGATACGTTTCGATAAGTAAACCTCGTTTATACGAGTTCGTGACTGTTTTTCGCGCAAAATTTCAGCGGCGCATTTGCTTTATGCATAAAACGATATCCCGATTTATTGCTGAAAGAAAATCCGCCCTGTCAATGATGATACGCTTCATACCAACCAATCCTATGATAATCAATACGGATTTTCGTTAAACCAGCCGATTGAAGTTCTGTTGTCATAATAAACCCATGCAACCGGAGGCGCGTCATCGTGGAATTCAAATTTTCTATCTATACTTGGATAGGATTCAAGAGCCTGCATAGCGTCAAACAAAGCCTTGGACTCGGCCTTATATTCGGCCTGTACCTTTTCGCTGCCAAATTCATAATTCGCAGTATAATTACACGTAAGCTTGACAAATTTATAACCCAATCGCAGATGTCTGATGTTGTCCGCCTGGACCTCCTCTCCTGCCTCTGTGCAAGCTGCAATCGCACGGTCAAAGAGCGCTTCCAGTTCTTCCTCATTCAATACGTAATCCTTCATGACGAACAGTCTCTCCGGATATCCGCCCATACTGTGCAGGCATTCACCGCGCTTTTCAACACTTTCCGTCGCGAAATCATAGTAAGAACGGATGTCCTCCCAGGCCGAGCCATAATAACCTTTTAAAAATTCATCGATATGTCTGTCAAATTCCTCATCTGTCATATCCGGTTCCCACATCAGCTTTGCGGTCAAATATGCACGCAAGTCGCCAAACTCTAAACTTGTAATCGCTGTTTCATATCCCTCTGCAAAAACACCCTTGACATTGTTCTCAATATAGAACCGCATGTTGTCTGCCAGAACATGGAAATTCGGAAATATGATCGGATAGTAGCTGTAATTCGTCGCATAATCCCATACGTATATGGTTTTACAGATTTTACCCCACTCCTTCACGTTTTCCGCTCTCGCAGCATTGTTGAAATACCAGCCCCACTGGCCGCCGTTCTCATTGCAGTTCGGATCATCGAGTGCATGCCCGAAACAGTTGAAATAGAAGCAAAACTGTACCATTACATTATCGCGTGCTTTTGTAATAGTCGGAGGCGCTTCCGAGTATGTATAGGCAAGCGTGCCTATCGTTACATCCGTATATCCAGCCTCATCTACAGCCTCTGCTATTCTGTTCACAAAACGCAAAACCGGACCGCTGTGTCGTTCTGCTCCGTTAACGCCTTCCTCACGCGCGATTCTCGTGCATTCCGCGCATGAGCAGTAATTCATGTTATCGTCCTGCGACACAGAAATCAGCTTTGCATTCGGGTTTTCTGACAGAATTTTCAGCACATTAGCCAATACATTCTGATACACGGTTTCGTCGGACAGGCAGGGCTGCTCTGTTGTGGAATGCGCTCCGTTCGCAAGCTGTCCGAGCGTGTGTACCATACCGCCTGTGAATGTATATGCACCACCATATTTTACATCCGTCGTCACCACATTCAATTTACGCTTTGCGGCGGCGTACTGTGAACGCAAATATGGCGTCCAATAGGAATGACGGTATTCCAAGACCGGGACCTGTTTGTCCTCTATGCCATTCGGTATCTCAACGGTTCCCTCGGTGGTTAAATACTCCACCTGTTCTGTCAGGAACCGCCAGCCGATATAGCTTTCGAGAAATTCATAGACACCATATAGGCAACCGCGTTCCGTTCCGCCGAGAATGGTCACTTTGCCGTTCTCAGTACGGATGATGAATCCGTCCGTCCCCAGTTCTCCGCTCACATCTCTTTCCACCGAAATCACTTTATCTCCCGACGCCTCGTCCGTGATCTCAAGCTTTACCCCGCTCGCCTTTTCTATATAAGCGGAAAGCTCCTCTGCCGCAAATTTCTCACTTTCCGATGCATCAACAGGTCTTACAATGACATAGTCCGAAATATCAGTATCTGCTATTTTTATACTGCTGATTTTATATGCCTCCGATGCCTCTGTGGCGATGTTTTCAGTCTTGTTCTTTGGAATCTCCGCTGTTTTGGCACCGACCGCAATTTCTGCTGGCGACATTAACATTGCTGCCAATAGCCCAACACCAATCAACTTCTTCATAAACAAGCCTTCCTCCTATATACTATAATATTTTTTATAAGCAATACCGCCGTAAATTCAGTATATATGCTTTCTATTTTTAACGTATGGTACAAACCCGATACTCCCCTGCTGAATTAGGTTGTACCCTTTTCCCACGACTCTAAAGAATCCATGGTCGGATGCCAGAATACAGGAGCTATCCCTTCCATAAATTGGAAATTTTGAACCACGTCCAGATCTACCATTGTGTTATAAAGCGCCTGTGCTTCTGCCTGCCATTCGGCCTTGATTTTTTCACTGCCGAATTTACAATTTGCCGCATGGTTACTCGTTAGTTTCACAAACGTGTAACCCCAGCGCAGATATTCGATATTCCGCAGCTGTACCGTTTCTCCCGTGTCTCTGCATGCCGCCTCCGCGCGGTCAAATAGAGCCTCAAGCTTTTCTTCATTCTGTACATAATCCAACGGACGGAAAAGCTTCATCAGATGGCCGAAGCACTCAAAATGCATGTCCCGCTTCACGCCGCTCGCCATTGCAGAGTCAAAATATTCTCTTATTTCTTCCCAACCGGCTCCGTAATATCCTTTCAGGAAATCATCAATGCATGTCTGGTACTCTTCCTCAGTCATATAAGGATCCCACGCCAATTTCCCAAGCACATATGCGCGGAGAGCTCCGAACTCCAGATTTGCCTGGTTCGTGGAATAATGTCCCTCCTCCAACACACCTTTTACGTTATTTTCGGCAAAAAAGCGCATGTTCTCACGCAATACATGAAAATTCGGGTATAGGATAGAATGAAAATAAAAATCTGTGGTGTAATCCCATATATGAAGAGTATCACAAATTTTACTCCAATTTACAAGCGCATCAGCCCATACCACATTATTGTAATACTCGTTCCACGGGCCGCCGTATTCGTTGCATGCCGGATCGTTCAGCGCATGCAGGGAACAATTTTTTATGGAACAGAGCTGCACCAGTACGTTATCCTCGCATTTGGTCACAGACGGCGGTAACACCGAGTACTGGTATGCAAAGGTATGAATTTTTACCTCTGTAAAGCCCGCCTCTTTTACCGCGTGTGCGATGCGGTTGACAAACCGGATGATCGGGCCGCTCTGCCTGGCTTCTCCGTCGACACCCTCCTCAAAGCGCAACTTTTGTACAGTTCGCACATTTACAGTAGTTCTCATTGTCGTTCTGAGAAACGGTAATCAATCTGGCTTCCGGGTGACTGTTCAGCAGCTTCAGAACGCCTGCCAACATGTCCTGATAAACCTGCTCGCTCGTCAGACACGGCTGCGTGGAAAATGGATGCGCGGAAGCCGATTGGTCGCAAAGCTGGCAGAAGCTGTGACACCTCTGTACGGTATATTCATAATCGCCGCCATACTTTGCACTTGGCGTTTGGGCACTGGCCCTTCGCTTTGCTGCAAACGATTCTACTGTATATGAATTCCAGGAAATAAATCTATAGTCAAAGGTCGGGATCTGCGTATCATCGATTCCGTCCGGAATCACTACTGTCCCTTCGGTTGTCAAATATTCCATGGTGTCTGTCAGGAAACGCCAGCCGACATAGCTTTCAAGAAATTCTTAAGCACCGTATAGCACGCCGCGTTCGTTTCCGCCGGTTATCGTTACCTTTCCGGTTTCGGTTTTGATGGTGAAGCCATCCATTCCAAGCTTCCCGTCCGAATCTCTTACGAGCATAATCACTTTATCTGAATTCGCCTGTTCTGTAATCTCAAGCTTGGCACCGCACGCTTTCTCAATATATGATGCAAGCTCCTCGGCGGCAAAGGCCTCGCTTTCCGTAGCATCAGCCGGCTTCACGATAACGTAATCCGCTATATTGTTTCCGGCAATGGTGATACTCGCGAGCTGCGGCGCGTCAGTCGTGGAAACGCTCCCGCTATTCTGATTTGAGTCGATTATTGTGTCTGCCTCCTCACCGTTATGGTTACCGCTGCCGGTACATCCTATGAGCATAGGGAGACACATTAAAATACAAAGGAATACTGAAAGTACTTTTTTCATCATTCCGACCATTGCTTTCGCCATGCGAAAGCTACCTTCTTTCGAAATTGGGTCTGATTATCCAAAATAAACCCCGTCCCCTCTTTGGACGACGAAAGCAGCCAAACGTCTTTTTCTATATTTACTTCTTCAAACAGAAAGCCACAGTTCAGCAGAGAAATATAGTCTTAGCCAGTCATCTTTCATATACATATACTACATATACGCTGCTTACTGCGGCTTCCACCTTTTAAAAATTAATCCGTTCGGTAACAGGTAAATGAACAGTCGATTCGGCATTGTGTGCTTGTTCTATTCGTTTAGAGGTTCAACCGTTCAAGGCCGTTTCAATTCTGTTACCCATTTCAATGCGAATTGACTGTAAATATGCATCATCTGTTGTATATTCGATCAAACTGGTCGTAATTTTGTCAACATACTCGTCGCGCACATCCTCGCCAAGCAGTCTCTCAATCATTTCGAGATACATGTAATCCTCAATGCCGTCGCGAAGATTCTCCAGACGTATTGAGCTAATCGGTTCACGGATGCCGCGGTCAATTCCGGGATATATAAGCACACCGTTTCCGTACACGGTTAGATTGGGAGTTGGATTGGGATTGGGATTGGTTCTGTTATCAAGATTTGTCCACAAACCTTTCATTTCCCCCCAACAGGTTACCGAGTAGTACAGCAGCCCTGTTACGTCGTATTCCTGCATCTGCCAGCCAATGATTCTCGGCAAAATACCGAGTGAATCAGCATGTAACGTCGCATATGGCTCAAAGGGCCTTCCGGCCCAATACCACCACGCCTCATCACCTCTTGTTTCTACGAGCTCGTTGATGCGAGACGCGTAGTCTCCTAACAGCTCGACCTGCTCCGGCGAATCAATGAACAGAGCTCCCTCTGTACCGCGCAGACTTTCATCTGTATAGGCCCAGCATATCGGTACCCAAATCTTGATATAATCTTTCATATACTCTATTGAATCACCGATCACCGCGCCCGAGGAAATATCACAAATGCCCAAAGTCATAGCGGGAGCAAGATTCGAGGTACTGACCTCACCATTCATATATACGGTCATTGCAGGATCGTTTGTTTTCGGATAGCACCATACGCCCACGCCCGACTCAGAAGAATCCACACCGTCGTGAATGAGGAAAAGGTAGTCTCCGGCAGTAAGTCCATCAGGACACGCCTCTGTGACCGTGATTGCCGTCAGTGTATAATTGTCCGGATAGTCAACAAAGGTTTTTTCGACCAGAGGCGCCGAAGCTACACTCGAAGCATAATTTCCCTTCCACTCATACACTGAGAAAGTAATCTCGCCTTTATTGTCTGACCAGCTCGGGCACCACGCTTCAAAGGAAGCGACAGACTTTCCTTCCGGTACCTGATAACGAATGCCTGCCGAGCTGTCTCCCGTTAACAATTGCGGAGTCGGGGTGTTGTTTTCACTGTAGCATTTCAGTGGTTCCCCGGCCATGAGCCATGTTCTCTCAAACGGCGATATCATGCGGTAACCCGGATATACGGATTCAAGCATAGAGCCATACTCGCCGATTTGCAGCAACTTTCCTGATTCCAACGGTTCGTCAACATAGTAGAAATATCCCTTTGAGAACCAATCCGGATTTGCTGACAGCTTACTGTATGCGCGTTTCAGATATTCCGTATCAATATCGTGTCCGGTTCCGTATCCGGTATAATCCACAGCAAAGCACCTTACGCGCGGATTGTTGAGGTACTCGTCAACTCTCTCATCGTCCATGGTGTACGGCAGATCATACGCGCACACATGGTTCTCTAACAGGAAATCATAATACATCTTGTAGAGCTGCCGGTCATCGCCCTCGTACTGCTTATAGGTTGTGTAGATCTCATAGTGATTGAGGTCAGCCGTTACAGGCGGTGCGTCGTTGTCATCAAGCGTAAAATCCCACACATTCAGAGAAATCTCCGCCGTCTTGATTACTGCGCCGAGCTTGTTTTTGACCTCCACCGTGGCCGTATAGGTACCTGCCGCGGTCTCTGCGTCGGTCCTCACCTTGACGTAGAAGCACTGGCTTGATCCGGCTTTAATGTCCATCGGCCCTTGTACCGGCGGCAGTGCGTCCGGCTTATAGACATCATACATTTTGGTATACCAGCCGTACAACAGCTCCGTCTCTATCTGATTTCCCTTGCCGTCCGCAAAAGCGGTGACGCTCACGGTCAAATCCTCGTATCCGCTTCGAGAAGCCAGCACGAACTGTCCGTTCTCCACCTCGTTTTTCGCCATATACATCGTATACGTATCCATACCGGTCGATTCTATATCCGACTGTGCCTTCTTCGCTGTCGAATGGTCAAACCACAATTCCAGATCATCTACAAACAATGTATGGAAATTTGTGCAAAGCGCCGCTACCTCAGACCTCGTTGCCGTGCCCTTCGGGTCAAATCTTCCATCGCCTCTTCCGTTGATGATGCCTGCCGCGGCGCAGATGTCCACCGCATCCTTCGCCCATGAACTTACCTCTTCCGTGTCTGTGAAGGCGGTTTCCTTCGGCGTCTCCAGCGTCAGATCAATGTCGGCATATTCCGCATAGTTGACCAGCAGGCGGCACATCTGTTCCCGCGTAATATTCTGCTCCGGCTCGAACGTCGTCTCGCTTGTACCGTTGACAACCTTGTTCGCCTCCGCCCACGCTACAGCGCTGCCGTACCATGCGCTCATATCTACGTCTGTAAATTTCGTTTCTGTATACTTTGTCAGATCCACGCTGTCAAGATTGGCAAACAGACGCACAAACATCGCACGCGTCATCTCCGTCAGCGGTTCGAACGTAGTATCAGAGGTTCCGCTGAACATGCCGTTTTGATACACATACTCTACATACGTGTAATACCAGTCCTCTTCCGACACGTCTTTAAAGGGCATCGAATCCGTCTTCTTTGCCGTTCTGTCGGCATTCGACGGTATCATGAAGAGGGATGCTGTCATTGCCACTACAAGCATCAGTGACATGATTCTGATTATCTTCTTCATTTCTATTCTCCTTTTTCTTTTTATTTAAAAATAGAATAAACAAATAAAGTAAGAATTGGCTTTGCACAAACCCGTTGATGTTCCTTGTAGCAAAGCAATTTGAATAGGCTGCCCTGCCAATAGTCAATGATATTATGAAAACTTTTTTTCATTTTCCATGCTTGGCCTTATTTCACAG
>DXYE01000016.1:0-4489 GCA_019415985.1 Clostridiales bacterium | reverse complement strand
AGACGGGGTGCCGGGTTCCGTCTTCCGATGCATCCGATACCGCTCTGCCGCCAATCCTGTACTGAAAAATTGAACAGATTCACACAAATTAGTTAAATTGATTCCCAACATAAGTTTCATCATACAGGTGCTTCCACCATCCGATCGGGCTTACATCCGGATCATATTCCGGCAGGTTCGGGTTTCCGATAACTGACAATTTATCATACAAAGCCTTTGTTTTTTCCTGATATTCAGCCCGTACCTTCTCGCTTCCGTATGTATAATCGGTCCAATATCTGCTGCTCAGAAGCAGATACTGATAGGTCTGCTCTATATCATAGATGCGCTTGATCCGCTTAGCATCGCCCTCCACCGCAGCCTTGGCATCTGCAAACATCTGAGTAAATTCTTCTTCATATCGTACAATATCTAAAGATCGGAACAGACGATTGGAAGAGTCCATTGTATGAACAAAGCAAAGACCTCTCGCGTTTGAACTTTCCTGCATATAATCCAGATATTGGCGTATTCCCTTCCAGCCGTCCCCGTAATATCCTTTCATGAAATCATCAATACACTCGTTGTATTCCTCGTCGCTCATGTTTGGATTCCAATATATCTTCGCTGTCAAATAGGTACGCAGGCCGTTGAATTCCGGCAAATAGTTCCAATCGCCATTCAGAAAAACGCCCTCCGCATTGTTTTCAAAGTAAAAACGGCAGTTTTCGAGCATGACATCAAAATTGGGAAGAAATACATACTCATCGTTGAAATTAGCGCCGTAATCCCAGATATACAAATGATTGGTTATGCTTTCCCACTTTCTAATGGCATTTGCGCGTTCAACGTTATTGTAATATATACCCCAATGGCCGCCGTACTCATTGCATTCCGGATCGCCTACCGCATGCTGATAACAGCCCTGATACGTGCAATACTGCACTACGACATTATCGCGCAGCTTTGTCACCTGCGGCGGTATAGCGGTTGCATTATAGGCAAGCGTATGCACAAGCAGATCCGGATAATCTTCCGCAACGGCCTCGGCAATTCTATTTATAAAGCGTACAAGCGGACCGGCATCGCTCCCCTCCTCCTCCTTCACCCTTGTACAGTTCTCACAGTTGCAGGCGCTCATATTATCGTTCTGAGAGACCGAAATGTAGTCCGCCGGTTTGGCATCGGATTCCAGCCACTTATATACGTTGGCAAGCACCGTCTCAAATACGCTTTCATCCGTCATGCACGGATTTTGATCCTGCGAAACGCCGCCTGCCAAATGCTCCATCGTATGCACTGCAATATTGTTCGACCAAATCAGACCGCCGCCCTGTTTTTCCGTTACAAGGTCACCTGATCGATTAATATGCCGTTTTGCCCAGTAATCCTGCTGCGCTTCCAACTGATCAGCATTCCATTTTCCGTAATACGCTTCATATGTCCATATGCCGCGCATATCAAATTCCGGCTCCTGCATATCGTCAAGCCCGTCCGGAATTTCGATCGCATCAGATTCCGGCATCAGAACTTCACAATCCACGGTAAGAAAGCGCCACCCGATGTAGCTTTCCAGAAACTCATACACACCGTAGAGACAGCCACGCTCGGAGCCGCCGGTTATCGTCAGCTTTCCTTCGGCTGTTTTGATCCGGAACGCTTCATTGTGCGGCAGACTGCTGTCCAATCCAAGCTCTATGACTGCGGAACTCGCAGAGGATGGAACAATCTCCAACCTGATTCCCGACGCCTTTTCGATGTAGGACGAAAGCTCAGACGCAGCATTATTTAGGCACTCTGAGTTCTCATCAGGCTGGACAATCACATAGGAGGATAAATCTGTTCCTGCTATTTTGATGCTTTGGATCTGATAAGCGTCTGCGGTTTCGACCGCAGCGGCTTCCGAATGATCCAATGAGGAAGCGGCTAAGGCAGCAGTCTGTGAACTTCCAGGAGCTCCGCCGCAAGGCAGACTCGAGAGCAGCATGCCGACTAACAGAATTCGGCTGATCATTCTTTTCATAACGGTAAAACAACCTTTCATTTAAAATTTTCAATGGATCTCTTTTGTTTAGGGAAAAAATTGCAAACTTTCCGCTGTGCGTAATACATGTGATTGAATGATCCCAAGTACAGTAAAGTCCATTCAATATGTATAAAAATTGTATCATATATTTTTCATATTGTCAACAATTTGCCATAAAATATCAAGTTATACGTATCAAAAATGAACAAGCAGGGCTGTTTCCAGTCAAGGACATTGTGTTACCGGAAGCCCGCAGCATCGCAGCGCTAAATCAAGGTGCAGCAAACGCGCATTATGAGGTGATACAAAACAAGGATGACCATAGATATTATGATTTTATTTTGATTCCATGTCTAAAATACGGACAAATGAGGAGCTCTCTGTTAGAACAGAGAGCTCCTCATTATCTTACGTTTCTATTATATGCCTGCCATATTAAGGGATCAGAGGGAAGTAGTCGTTGCCGTGTATCTGATCTTCATATAAATATTCGTCCCAGTCAGCAGGACACAAATCCGGATTATAGGGCGGAAGCGGATTATCGCCGCAGTACCTGGAATTCCAAGATAGCTTCAACTCACCGCATCTGTCGTAGAAGTCCTTTGTATCCGCCTGATATTGAGCACGTATCGCCTCCGAACCATATATGTAATCCGCCGCATACCGACTGCTGTACAGCATCCAACGGAAGGTCAGTTCCTGTTCCTCCACGCGCTCTGTTTTCACAGCATCTCCGCTTACAGCAGCGTATGCCGACTCAAACAATGCCTTTAACTCCTCCTCGTGCTGAACAATATCAGGCCAGTTGAATATACGGTAAGGTGTTTGACCATTGATAAAGGCAATACAATATCCCTGCCTGTTTGAGCTTTCCTGCAGAAAATTCAGGTATTCGCGCATTTCTTCCCAGGCATCGCCATAATATCCCTGGATAAATTCGTCAATACATCTCTAATATTCTTCCTCTGTCATATACGGATCCCAGTATACCTTCGAATGCAGATAGGTCCTCAGCTCCGTAAACTCCGGCATCTTATCACCTGAACCGTTTAAAAAGATCCCCTTAACATTATTTTCAACAAAAAATTGTGTATTGGCCAGCAGGTTATCCAGTGTCGGAAAATATAGAAAGGATATCTCGCAGGAGGAACCGTAATCCCATATGTAAACATTCTTTGCAACCTTTCCCCACTCTATGATATCCGACGCACGTGCTGCGTTGTTAAATTTCCATCCCCACATGCCGCGTACTCATTACAGCTTGGATCGTTAATCGCATGCTGGTAACAGGCATCAGCTGTGCAGTACTGGACAACGACATTGTCACGTGCTTTGGTTATCAATGGCGGTTTGTCCGAATAGGTATAAGCAAGAGTGTGCACAAGCACATCCGGGTATTCCTTTTCGATAGCTTCCGCCATCCTGTTGACAAATCGAATGATCGAACCGCTCAGGCGACGCTCTGTTTCGGTGCCCTCCTCGTTAGCAATCCTGAGACACTCATCGCACTCACAGAAGGATAAGTTATCATCCTGTGATATAGATATCAAAGCAGAATCCGGATTGTCCGCAAGCTATTTCAGAGCTGTCGCCAGCATGTTCTGATATACGGTCTCATCAGACAGGCAAGGCTGCTTTGATGAATGCTCTCCGAAGGCCAATGTGCCAAAGGTGTGAACATAACGACCCGTCGCCCATTTCATTCCCGCTGTTCCCTGACGCGAAGAAATCGTCCCGTTGTCGGCATTCAGGCGCATCTGACCCAAAAAGTCCGCGACATTCTCCGCGTTATATCCCTCGACCTTTCCGACCAGTGTTTCCGGCGTAAAAAGCGAACGATAGGTGACGCCGGGCTCCTCAGACACCTCGATGCCGTTCGGAATTTCTATCGTATCCCCCGCCGGCAGGAGAGCCTGTGCGTCAGGCGTCAGAAAGCGCCACCCAATGTAGCTTTCCAGAAACTCATACACACCGTAGAGGCAGGCGGTGTCGGACTGTCCTGCAATCGTGAGCTTTCCATCCTCGGTTTTTATCGTAAATCCCTGTTCCCGCCACGTGCCGTTACCGTCGATAACAAGCTCAATGACATGTTCGTGATCGGCTGCAGCCGCTGTTTCAAGCTTCACGCCGCAGGCTTTTTCGATGTAGGACGAAAGCTCAGACGCCGCAAAACGCAAGCACTCCGGCGCATCCTCCGGCAGTACGATGACATAAGACGAAATGTCCGTTCCGGCAATGCTTATGCTTTGGATTTCATAAGCATCGGATGTTTGCGCGATCACGCTTTGGCTCTCCGAATATGCCGAATTCGATGTGGTTACGGGGGCTACATCACCTGTCTGTGGTGTAAATGGCAGTAACAGAGCCGCCAGCAAGCCGACAGAAATGATTTTTTTGTTCATATGCCTACCTCCTTTTTAATAAAATTAATTTGTTTGTGCATGTATCTTCCCCCTCTGTCTCTTATACACATCTCCGAGCCCA
>DXYE01000159.1 GCA_019415985.1 Clostridiales bacterium | reverse complement strand
TTATATTGGCCCTATCATCGGAGCACACACCGGTCCCGGCGCACTGGCATTGATTTACTGGGGAAATAATCGATGACGGAGGATTTGTAGATACGCAAAAAAGCATTCTCCATCATAGAAAAATATAGTTTTGTTTAGAGCTGCCGGGTAACTTATGCTCGGCAGCTTTGAACTGTCTGCTAGAAGTAGTAGGAGGTGAACATATGGTTCCGCATGTATTGGGCGTAGGATACGCCTATAATGAATATGAGGTTACTGCTGGCCGATGGAAAGAATTTGAAATTGAATTTGACTATGCTGATAATATTAAACAAGCGGCCGCAATGCTGTCTTTTAAAGAATATATATGCGTAGCTATTTGCTCTGATGTGATTCCACAAGACGATTTGGATATCTTGAGACAAAAACGTGCGGTACCAATTATTGTTGTGCCACCTTCATATTCGGAGGAACAGCGGTATGCATGTGTCCATTTTGGTGCTGCTCAATATTTACATACCTATAATCATCCTATGGTAGAAATGTTTTCAGAGAAAAATAGTATGAGAAATTGTTTGAAAATACCAAAAGATAAAAGAAGACCGCTAACAATCATCACTGTGAAAGACTTGTCTTTCTGCTTAGAGTACAGGTCTGTAGAGATAGCTGGGGTATGCATTGATTTGACCGAAAAAGAGTTTGATATTCTTGCGCTGCTAATTATGAATCAACGGCAAGTCTATACTTATGAAATGATAATGGATTCTGTTTGGCATGATGATTTTTCGTTTTATTCACGCAATGCGATTTCAAGCCATATAAGTAATTTACGGAAAAAGTTAAAAAGTTCGGAAACTGCATCAGAACATATTAAAAGCATTCGAGGAATAGGCTACAAATTCGAAGTATAGGTATTTCTTGTGCAAATCTTGTATAAATCTAAAGTAAATCTTGCTTTCTGTTCTATACCATAGCTCTCAATAATGGCGAGCAGCTGTTAATTGAGTAATGGTTCAATGAAAACGCGGCTTGCTGAATAGCTGCCGCTTTATACTGCGTAGACAGAAAGGTTATTTACAGCGGCATATAGGAGGATGCCGCTTTGTTTGTTTTAACCTTTTACAGTTCTCATAATCTTCACTTGCTAAAAAAAGTGTAGCTTCCCCTCCGGGGCAGTTCGGCAACCTGTCGGTATTATCGTTCTGCGCAAACCGGAATAATAATGATCTTTTTTGTTGCGCCAGTTTCCTGGAATGGGAGACTGGCGCTTTTGCTTGTCGTTTTTTGCCGAATGTCCCCAAACGGCCTCGATGCCGTTCCCCGCCTCCATTCGATTCACCCGCTAATCACCCGTGAATCGAAATGGAGGTACATAATGAAGAAAGTCAATCTTCGGGATCTGTATCCCGATGTTTATAAAACCGATGCCTTTTTGGAAGTAACCGATGAAGTACAAGCGGTGTTTCAGTCTGACGAGCGAGCTGAAGCAGCCTATGAGCGAAAAATGTATCGCTATAAGGCGCAGTACTCCCTGGACTGTGAGAATGGAATTGAAAATGCGGTCCTGCGAAAGCTGGAGACGCCGGAGATGCTTCTGGAGGAAAAGCAGCTGCGCGAGCAGATTTACTCCGCCGTGATGGCTTTGCCGGAGAAACAGGCAAAAAGAATTTATGCTCGGTACTATCTGGGGATGAGCGTAAATGAGATTGCCGGAGCCGAAGGTGTAGATCCGAGCCGTGTCCGTGACAGCATCCGGCGTGGGCTGAAACAGTTGGCAAAAATTTTTTGATAAAGTTTCATTTGAAGCGCCTGTTTTTTGCCCCTTTTGTCAGTGTTAATAGAAGGACAAGTTTTCCCCTTCGATGGTACTTTGACAATTGAATAGACGGCATTTCTGGTACATAACCCATGTACGAGCGAATCAGGCGCGCCGCCAAGATGGACAGCCAAGGAGGTGATAAACAAGGCTGTTCCCAGCGATCAACGCCAGCCTGAGACCCGGAGGTGGCACTTCGAGCGCGAGGACTCCATGGGGGCTTAAAGATACTTGTTCACACCCGCCCACGGACTTGAGGCGGAACCCTGCGGCGCACGAGTAAAACGACGCTGCGGAGTTATGACATCCGCGCCAGCGGAGACCGGGAATGTCCCCATCGTCAGGGATGCGTGGCAAATGTGGCGAAAGCGAACTTCAAATTCAAGAGAGCTGCGTCCGGTTACCGTAAGCAACAACAGGTCATCATCCAGATGCAGTTTTCTTTTCAAAGTTAGATACCATGCACTGGCAGTTTCGGCTGCCAGTGCATTCATGTGATTTTGAAAGCACGATGACAACCTTGACGGAATGGAGGGAATATGATTTATGGAAAAACTGATTACACGAAAAGAAGCTGCCAGAATCCTGGGAATCAGCATTGCGACCTTGGATGCGGCCCGTAACAACGGCTTGATTTCTTATGTTCAGTATGTGCAGAACGGTTGTGTATATTTTACTGATATGGGCCTTCAGGAGTATATCGCAAAATGCACCCACCGGGCAAAACCGATGGAAAAGAATGCGACTTACCGCAAGACCCGGAACGCCGGAGCATGAGCCAATCCGTATCCTTGCTGGAACTGAAGATCTCTGATAAAACAAAGATACAGCGCTGGAGATTATTTTAGGAGGTGACGGAATTGGCAAAAAGGAAAATGATAATTCCTGAATATGGAACGGTTATAAAAAAAGGTGTCCTGTATTACAGAACAAGAATCAAAGATGCAGATGGAAAACTCGTTGCCCTTTATGCAAGAACGCCCGAAGAACTTTATAATAAGGAAACGATTGCGTTGGAGCAGATTGAGAACGCCACATTTCATCGAAAAACACCCACGGTTGCAGAGTATTGTGAGAAATGGCTGTTGATGCAGTCTGTTCATGTTCGTACCACGACTTTGACGGACTATACCTCAAAGGTACGGCGTCATATCATTGCGGAATTAGGTGATAAGCGGATGGGAGAGGTCAGCCTGGATGATATTCAGCTTGCACTTGTCTCTGTTTCAAAAAAATCTGCATCGGTATATAAGTCGGTCGTGATCCTGTATAAATCTATTTTCCGTGCAGCAAAGGAAAGCCGGATTATAGATAATAACCCGACGATCTATCTAACGACAAAGGGTGGCGGCGTTCCGCAGAAAGATAAAGCGGCGCTGACAGACGAGCAGGTCGAGCGCTTATTGGATGCGGTGGAAGGACTGCCAACCTATGTGTTTGTGATGCTTGGATTGTACGCAGGCTTGCGGCGGGAAGAAATCCTCGCCCTGAAATGGGATTCGGTCTATCTTGATGGAAACTTTCCTTATTTAACAGTGCGGAGAGCATGGCATACAGAAAACAACAGGCCGGTGATTCTGGAAGAATTAAAAACGAAGGCTGCCGAGCGAAATATTCCACTGCCGACCTGTTTGGCTGAGTGCCTGAAAGAGACAAAGGAAAATTCGACTTCGGAGTATGTGGTGCCGAACCGGGACGGCGATCCGCTGTCCTATACGCAGTTTAAGCGGCTGTGGCAGTATGTTGTCACCAGAACAGTCAAGGAACGGTCCTACTACCGATATGAGGATGGAAAGCGGGTAAAGCATACGGTCACACCTGTTCTTGGAGAAAAGGCGGCGCATAACGGTAATGTTGTTTACAGCCTGGACTTTGAAGTAACACCGCATCAGTTGCGACACACCTACATCACGAATCTGATTCATTCGTCGGTAGACCCCAAAACGGTGCAATACCTGGCAGGCCATGAAAGCAGCAAAATTACCATGGACATTTACGCAAAGGTCAAATACAACAGGCCGGATGAGCTGGTCAGAACGATGGGTAACGCATTTTCGCAATGGGATTCAGTGTGAGCATAAAATAACAAACGCGAAAACGAAGCAGGAGCGAGGCAAGGATGTCTCGCTCTTTGCTTTACATAGGCCGTATCTTTGATTAAGTCTGTACTTTCTGATAAAAAGAGAGTGTAGATACGGAAACTGCACGTTATCAGGAAAGGAAGGTCAAAGATGGCGAAAATGAAAACAGAGGTTCCGCAGTACGGAACCATTATGCAAAAAGGAATCCAGTATTACAGAACCCGGATCATGGACGCAGATGGCAAGCAGGTGAGTTTGTATGCTGCTACTTGCGAAGAATTATATGAGAAGCAATTAGAAGCGCGGCGACAGGTGGAGGAGATCATCTTTCGTCGGCAGCATCCGACAGTGGCCGAGTATTGTCAGAAGTGGCTGCTGATGCAGTCGGCAAAGGTATCTGCTTCTACATTGAGAGGATATACTGCTGACATGAAGAACTATATCATTAAGCCTTTGGGTGAGATGTATATGGAAGAAGTGACCGCAGATGATATTCGGCTGGCGCTTGTACCGCTGTCAAAAAAATCGGAGGGGTTATACAGCACAGTAAATATGCTTCTCAAGTGTATTTTCTACTCGGCAGAGCGCAGCCAGATACTTGAGCATAACCCCTGTGTAGGAATATCGGGAAAGGGCGGAAAGCCAGCGAAAAAGAGGGAGGCATTGACAGATCAGCAGGTAGAAGTGCTTCTGGATACGGTCAGGGAGCTTCCTCCCTACTTGTTCATTATGCTTGGGTTATATTCCGGTCTGCGCCGGGAAGAAATCCTTGCGCTGCAATGGGACTGTGTATTCCTGGACGAGTCTACTCCCTATATCTCGGTAAGGCGAGCATGGCGCACGGAACATAACAGACCCGTGATTTCCACTGTTCTAAAGACCAAGGCGGCTAAAAGGGATATTCCGATTCCCAAGTGCTTGGTGGACTGCCTGCGTGAAGCCAAAACAGCATCAAAGTCGGACTATGTGATTTCGGATAGCGAAGGACAGCCGTTAGCTGCATCGCAATTTCAAAGGGTATGGCAGTATGTAGTTGTTCGGTCTACCAAGCCGCGCAACTACTATAAGTATGTGAATGGGCAGAGCATCAAGTACACGGTTACACCAACGCTGGGCATGACACAGAGGAATCAACCCAAAATCAAATATACGCTGGATTTTGATGTGACCCCACACCAGCTCCGGCACACATACATCACGAACCTGCTTTATGCCGGAGTTGATCCCAAGACGGTTCAGTATCTTGCAGGACATGAAAACAGCAAAACAACTATGGACATCTATGCTAAGGTCAAGTATAATAAGCCAGAGGAGTTGTTCAGTGTAGTAAACGGTGCTTTTCATCAGAACGCTGCTGATTGAAAAACAGCCATTTTCCGTGGTTACCACATAGGATAACTGAACAGCGAAAAGTCCGGAAAAGCCCGAAATACCAAGGAAAAACGGCTCAAAAACGAGCGCAGTACGGCCTGAAAGCCGCCCGCCGCGCTCCCCAGTTCTCCAAGCGCTAAAAAAGTCATTACTTCCCCGGAAAGCGTCTGCTTTCCGGGGTTTTCTTTTCATAGTGTTTGGCGT
>DXYE01000158.1 GCA_019415985.1 Clostridiales bacterium | reverse complement strand
AAATATCTGTTGGACATTCGTCCGGCAGGCCGTTGGCCCGCAGAATTCTTCTACTATGCAGGCGGTGTACCTGCCATCATGGAAGAAATTCGTGATGTGCTGCATCTGGATGCCCTCACAGTTACCGGAAAGACACTGGGAGAAAATTTGGATAAACTGAAGGCAGATGGTTTCTATGAACACTGCCAACAGCTTTTGGATGAGGCAAATGCACGCTGCGGCTTAAAGCTTACCCGCGCAGACATCATCCGTCCGGCTTCTGACCCCATCGGCACCGATGGAAGCATCGCCGTGCTGCGTGGAAACCTTGCGCCGGAGGGAGCTGTTATTAAGCATACTGCATGTCCGAAGGAAATGTTCAAAGCTGTACTGCGTGCACGTCCCTTTGACAGCGAAGAAGACTGCCTGGATGCTGTGCTGCACCACAAAGTGCAAAAAGGCGATGCAGTATTCATCCGCTATGAGGGACCGCAGGGCAGCGGTATGCCGGAGATGTTTTATACCAGTGAGGCTATCAGTTCTGACAAAGAACTTGGCCGTAGCATTGCGCTGATCACAGATGGGCGCTTTTCTGGTGCATCTACCGGCCCGGTAATCGGCCATTGCAGCCCGGAAGCACAAACTGGCGGCCCTATCGCCCTTGTGGAAGAAGACGACTTGATCGAAATTGATGTTCCGGCGCGTAAGCTGAACATTATTGGCGTAAAAGGCGAGCGAAAGTCTGCCGAAGAAATGGCGCAGATTTTGGCACAGCGCCGAGCCGCTTGGAAGCCGAAGCCTCGCCGCTATAAGCGCGGTACGCTGAGACTCTTCAGCGAACACGCCGCCAGCCCTATGAAGGGTGCATATCTTCGTTATGATGACTAAGGAATATAAATTTATCATACTTGTTATTTAGCAAGGCATGACCAATTAGCCTGATACCTTTCTGTATAGGATACCGACTACTATGCAGAAAGGTATTTTTATGTGCAGAGAACTAGCCTGGAAAAACACAAACGAAGCCGTATCAAATCTAAGGTTATTATAGTTTGTAGCAAAAGTTCTTGCATTTGCGCCAACGTGTGGTATACTCATAAGTAGCAAATCAACCGAACGTCAGGAGTGATACTGTATGTCCGTGTACGGCTACTGCCGCATTTCCACACCGCAGCAAAATATCGAACGCCAGGTGCGCAACATTGCCGCTGCCTACCCCGCGGCGCACATCGTCCGCGAGGTCTACACCGGCACGGCCTGCCGCGGACGGCAGGAGCTGGACAAGCTGCTGCACTGTGTACAGCCCGGGGATACCATCGTGTTTGACAGTGTTTCCCGCATGAGCCGCAGCGCCGAGGAGGGCTGTGCACTCTATGAAACACTGTACAACCGCAGTGTGACGCTCTGCTTTTTGAAGGAGCCGCACATCAACACGGACACCTACAAGCAGGCCCTGCAGCGGCAGATCGGCACAGCGCCGGAGACCGGCAGTGCCGCAACGGACCGTTTTGTTTCCGGCATCATGGACGCGCTGAACCGCTACACCGCCGACCTGGCCAAGGAGCAGATACGCCTCGCCTTTGCCCAGGCCCAAAAAGAGGTGGACGACCTGCACCAGCGCACCCGCGAGGGCATCCTGACGGCGCGCCTGAACGGCAAGCAGATTGGCCAGACGCCGGGCCGAAAGCTTACCATAAAAAAATCTGCCCCCTGTAAGGAGCAGATCAAAAAATACAGCCGTGATTTCGATGGAACTCTCACTGATGCGGACTGCATCAAGCTGATCGGCATCGCACGGAATACGTATTACAAATATAAGCGAGAGCTGCGGGAAGAACTCACTCGGAATATGGAATCCTGAAATAGTCCAAATACGCTTTGAACCGATCTTGTGCTGCAAGGCAGGTATCCATTAGATACCCATGTTCTTGATTCCATTCGTGCAGGCCGCGGTAATAGTACAGTTTTGAATCATCTTCTATAATAAACGGTACAATATTGTTTTTCAGGCACTCTTTAAAAAGGATCAGCCGCCCTACACGCCCATTCCCGTCTTGAAACGGGTGAATACATTCGAAGTCATGGTGAAATGCCACAATTTGTTCCAGAGAATGCGTTTTGGATCCATTATGCGCAGCCAACAAGGCTTTGATCTGAGACGCTACCTCTTCCGGCTCAGCTATGGCGCGCCCGCCAACTTCGTTCGGTACGCGCTTATATTCACCGACCGCAAACCAGTCTTTTCTGGAGTCACTTGTCCCATTTTTCAATGTGAAATGCAGCCGTTTGAGGAATGTCTCTGATAACGGCTGCATCGCGTTTTCAATAACAAAATCAACGCATCGAAAGTGGTTGGTGGTTTCTATAATGTCATCAACATTCACCACACTATTTTCCATTCCAATTGTATTCGTCTCAAAAATATAGCGGGTCTGTTCATGCGTCAGGCGACTTCCCTCGATATGATTGGAATTGTACGTCAAATCGATTTGAACTTTGTGGTAGATTCCGCCCTTCCTCTGCTTCCTTTTTTCCTCCCGCAGAACAGACAGCAGGTCGTTTTTTATTTTTGCGTTCTTGCGTTTTGGCTTTTCCGCTGTTTCCGGGATTTTCCAAGTCTTTCCGACAAGAATTGTCCCATGAATTTTGCCTATAGCGCAATAATTCCGGACAGACCGCTCCGACACATTCCATTTTTTTGCCGCATCTTCGACGGAAATATAGATCATAGTATCCCCCCTTGCAATATAGTATAGCACATTATCGGCAAAAAATCTAAGTCTTATTCATTTATTTTCTGTTTTTGCCGATATCAATGGCGGTCTTTTCCCCGTCGCAATACGATGATTTTATTTTTTTATTCTATCCAGTACTCTATTAAAGTCCTGCATAGATGCATCGATTATCCATAGTATAGCTGCACCATTTTCGAAATTGTTGATAGATATTCCTTTGAGAATGGGTTTCAGGGTGTCCCTGATATGCTTGTGTGTATAAACACATGCAATGCTTGCTAACGTTCGCTTTCGCTCACGTTACCCCTTCGGACCGCTGCGGCACCGTTTTTTCCGCAGCCAGAGCCGCCCATCCCGCGATAAGCCCAATGAACAAAAAATCCAGTAACTTTATAAATAGATTTCCTTCTTTCTTGCACTACTTGATTCGTATAAGGATAGGGTCATATTGTATTTGTAGCGTAACAAGCAGGGAAACCCTTATGAAATAAGCGATCACAAGATTTCCCTTGCTTGTATATTGTATTAGTATTTCATTCAACCCGATCGAGTGCTCTACGTTTGCCTTCCCTTAATTTTCCGAAGCGGCTGTTGTACAAGGAAAATTTCCAAGTGCAGCAGCCCCTTTACGGTTAAATGTTTCCAGAAGCACAAAAACACTCGCCATAGATCCTCTAATTTCCAAAAAACAGATAACTCAAACAGGCCCTTCTGAATAACGATTGTTTTCCAGAGGAGCCTGTTTTCCGATTCTTCAAAAATCAGAAATTCAGGTATGCTTTAGGCTGAATCAAATGCAGATTTTGCAGTCCACTGTTGCACTTTGCCAGCAGGTGAGCAATGTTTTGGGAAAGCCCCAAAAACAGAAGCTCCGCCAGCACTTTGACCTTGCCGCCGGTAAGGAAACGCTTGAAATTCCGATTGTGCTTTAGCTGTCCGAAGGCACCCTCTGCCTGAATAGAACGGTTGCAGCGCAGCAGCTTTCCTTCCTCGGTGGTAATGTTGTGATACGAATTCTTGCGCAGATTCCGAAATTCCCAGCAGACAGAAATTTCTTTGCGCTTTTCGCTGTCTTTAGCCTTGCAGCAGGCTGTACGGTAAGGGCAGCCGGAGCAGTCCTCGCAGCGGTAAACAGAGATTTTGCGCTCTGTACCGTCCTTCGCATGGGAGGTATAGTGAGAACTGAGATCCAAATGTCTGCCGTTCTTGCAGATAAAGCAGTCATCCGGTTCGTAATAACCCATGTTTTCCATTCTGCCAACCTGTTCCTTTGAAGAACGCTTTTTCCCCGATTCATAGTTGGCGGGCTTAATAAATGCAGTCTGGCCATTTTCAAACAGCCAGCGGTAATTGGCAAGACTTTCATAGCCGGAATCCGCCACGACATTGCGATAGGATTTTCCGTGCTTATGCCATAAATAGGTCAAAAACGGAATCAGCGTGCCGAAGGCCGCTCTGTTGCTGAATACGCCAATGCCGGTTATGAAACCGCTATTGACAGCAAACTGAACATTATATCCGGGTTTTAGCTGGCCATTGCGCATATGGTCGTCTTTCATATGCATAAAAGTGGCATCTGTGTCTGTCTTGGAATAGCTGTTGCGATTCTCCCCGCAAATTGCCTTCTTTCTGTTATACTCCATCCAGCGGCGATACAAGAGAGCCAGTTCATCCCGCTCCCGAACGATTTCCGGCTTATGGTGCCCGCGGCCTTTTTTCACTTCAATGCCCTGTGCCTCGATTTCCGTATTGAGTTGTTCCAGTCTTTTCTCAACCTTAGTCGAGGTCAGATTTCCTTGCGAACATACCAGTTCTTTCAACCGTGCCTTGATTTTCTCAAGCTGTTTGCTTACCTGCTTTAGCCATACGAATGTATACCGATTTGCTTTGCTTTCGATTTTGGTTCCGTCCACAAACACCTCGGAGTACTCGGTATACCCTTTATTCTCCAGCTTCTTTACATATTGAAAGAACAAATCCTCAAACGCTTCCTGCAGGTTACGGTTGCCCCGAAATCTTGCTATAGTGCAGTGATCCAGTGTTTTCTGATCCTCCAGCAGCCAGCGGAATACCAGATTCTCCCTGCACAATTCCTCTATTTTACGGCTGGAATATACGCCCTTCATATAGGCGCACACCAGTACTTTAAATAACACACGCGGCTCTATCTGCGATTTTCGGATTCCCGAATAAGCTCTATACAACTTTGTATAATCCAGTCCCTCAAGCTGGATGCTTGCCTGATAGAGTGCGTTGTGTTTCGATATTCTTATTTCTGTCGGCATCCGAAATTTTAACTGTTGACTTTTTTCCAAAATTTCGATATGCTGTTTTTGCTTTTGAGTTTTTTTGTTCACAACTATTAACTTAAAGCAAAAGACCGAAGTTGTAAAGCCAAAAAAGGCTTTACAACTTCGGTCTTTCTTTTTGGGGGATGTGAAACAGCCCCTCAGACTGTCGAAAAACTCTTGTAGGGGCGAGCATTGCTCGCCCGTGCCCGTTTGCCTTGCAAGAAACTGTCCCGGAAAATGCGTTGCTGCGGTAAGTTGGCGGGCGACCAATGGTCGCCCCTACTAGCCCGTTAAAATTAAAACTTCGCCTTTTCCGGCAGGTTTGTAGGGGACGCATATATGCGTCCCGTGCGGTTTACCCGTTATACCGCATTATCGGGACGGCTGCGGCGGGCGGCATATATGCCGCCCCTACAAGCCAACCCATTATATTCATTATAGTATATGGT
>DXYE01000157.1 GCA_019415985.1 Clostridiales bacterium | reverse complement strand
GAGTGCGGTGCTGCTAAGCCGGAGTCTGACAGCGACAAAGGCTGGGACTGCACCTGTGGCTGCAAACATATTACTTCAAACTTCTGCCCCGACTGCGGCGCAAAACGACCCGAAACTCCGGCTGCATGGACTTGTCCGTCCTGCGGAAAGGAAGGGATAACAACAAACTTCTGCCCGGACTGCGGACAAAGGAGGAATACCGGTGAAAAACAATAAAAAGGCAAAATCCTTTATCGCCATATATGCTATTGTGGGAATTGTATATATCCTTCTTTTTGCCCTCATCCCATTTGAAAAAGCTCCGGCATCTTGGGTGATGTTTACCTTTTCGTTGATTTCCATTGCCGCGGGCTGCGGCATGACGCTGTATGCTTTTGAAAAAGATGAAGGTCTTATGAGTAAATTTTATGGCTTTCCGATTTTTCGATTGGGCTATCTTTATACATTACTTCAAATCGGGATCAGCGTAATTTTTTATGTGGTTGGTGCATTTGTCAATGTTCCGTATTGGATCGGGCTGATTCCCTCCTTACTTTTAGCGGGAGGGGCGGCGGCTGGGATGATCGCTGCGGACAATGCCAAGGATTACATTGAAGAAATCGACACAAAAACAGCCGTTGCCACCAAAACGATTACATACTTTCAGATCGATATCCGGGATCTGGAGGATATATGCGAAAACGAAACGCTCCGTGCGCCGCTGCATGAATTGGCAGTGAAATTCCGGTACAGCGATCCGGTTTCCTCCCCGGCAACGGCAGAAAAGGAAGCGCAGATAAAGGCAGAACTGGATACTTTGAAATCGTTTATCTCTGACGGTGAGACAGAACAGGGGGTGGAAAAAATAAGGCAGATATCTAATCTTCTGTCCTCACGCAACAGGATCTGTGAAGCGAATAAATAAGGAGAAAGAAATATGAATAATTATCTTAAGCGTCCCCCTTAAAACAGCTGTATTTTAGATGTTAATTAAAAAATCAAAATGAAAGAAAAAGGTGATTCTTATGGCAAAAGAAAAATTCGATTTTGTACAACCTATTAAAGATATCCCGTTAGCACTGGGCGAATTAAAAAACTTCAAACATATTATCAAAGATCCGGTAAATACGGCTAAAGAGGCGGACGAGCGCAAGAGAAAGATATATCCTTTGATATATCTTTGTGTTGGAATTGGTGTAATCTTTGGAATTTTGGGAGGAGTTATTCCCGGCATCGGATGGATACTTGAAACATTAGGGATAGTTTTTATCTTTGGTGCATTGTTCTTCGGCTTTCTCTTACGTGTTTTGAATAAAGCAAAGGAAAAATTTGCTGATTTGGAATGCCCAAAATGTAAAAAGCAGATTGCATATGATGACAATGTTTCCATCAAGGTTCTTAGTAAGGACTTTGTCGTAACTAAAAAAAGTCAGACTATCAATGACAGTAATGGTGTTCATCAAAGTGCTACTATTACCGCCAAAGGTAGAGAGAAAACCGTTTTGGAAATCTCTTGTAAATGTCAAGAATGCGGCACACAAAAAACCTTTACTCATGAATTTGTAACGGCTGAATGGGAAAAAAGTCTTGTTAAGGTGCCTTATGTTCAGTCTGGCGCTTTGCTTGTACAGATTGAACAGGAAGTGCGGGAACAAGGTGAAAAGGGCTTTGAGGGACTTGAACCGAGACGGCCTAAGGGCGGCTTAAAGGTATCAAGTGGACAATTAGAAATTACATATCTTCAAACCCCTGAGCAGTTAGTAAAAGGTTATTTCGGAAACGAGCTTCAGATGAGAATATAAGTGTGCAAACACTTAGAAAAAGGTAAAGTCATTTCCTATTTTGACTATAAAAAGGCGGTCAAGGAAACATTAAATTCCTTAACCGCCTTTTTACGCTTTTTATCATCCGAAAATTATTTCTCTGATGGATTAGCATAAATTAGTTCCACATTGATAATTTCAGTTATGCTTGAGCGAATATTGTTCATTCGCCGAACCCATTCCATTTGATTTTCCGCCTTAAGCTGCTCCGTTACGCCCTCACGCTCAGCCATTTGTTTTACTAACCGAAAATACATTTCCTCTGCCTGTTTGTCGATATCAGCAAGATAACTGTCCAGTTTTCTGCTTGTCAGTAGATTGTAATACAAGATTTTATGATACTGTTTTAGGTGTCGAGCGTGCCGCTGTCCCCATATACCAATAGGCTGATTTTCGGCAGGTAATATGAGATTTGGCAAAACATAATCTCCTTGCTGTGTGTATGTGCCGCCCATTTGCTCAAATAATGATTTTTTCATCGTGTTTATCCTCCTTGTTTTATGATACTTTCATTTTACAAGAGAACAGAAAATAATACGAATATGCCGATTTCAGACATAGTAAAACGCCGCCTTGGAACAAATCCAAGACGGCGTTTCCTGTGCGGTATCAGAGCGAACATTTCACGGCAAAGCCGCCTGCAAAAAAGTAGGTGTTCGTCCAATACCTGATTGGTGGACCCAAGGGGGATCGAACCCCTGACCTCCGCATTGCGAACGCGGCGCTCTCCCAGCTGAGCTATGGGCCCGGATGATTTTCTCAAAAGACCGTTCATTATCATAGCACACATTCGGAGATTTGTCAATAGCCGCATCGCATCTTTTCCAACAAATTCTGCATCTTATGCAGAGCGTATTTATCCTTTCCCCGTTCTGCCTCTGCGGATATGCAGCAGCACGCAGGCTGCCAGAAGCAGTGCTGTACAGCCGCAGAGAATCAAGTACATCATCGGCTGCGTGACCTCGGTTCCGAGCAGCGTCAGCCGGCCGTCGAACGCTTCGCGAAGCAGTCCGACCGATTCGGCGGGCAAATAATCGGATTCCAGCGTTTCAAAAACGCCGCGCATCAGCCGGTTATGAATCAACGCCGTGCCGTAGGTGCCCGGCAAAAAGGAGATAACGGTACGAAGGCCTGTTCCGAACTGGGAGAGCGGCATATATGCACCGCAGATGAAACCGTAAGCCGAACTGACGATCGAGCTAACGGCTGAGATCTGTCCCTGCGTGGACAAGAAGCCGTTGATGACCGATGACAGCGCTGTGCCGAACATCACGAGCAGGAACACGTCCAGTACCGTCAGCAGAACGTCCGACAGACTCAAATACCACCCTGCATTCCATAAATACAGGAAGCCCACGCATAAAGCGACACCGCAGATCAGCAGCGTAGTCAACGCGGCTGAAAGATAATAGCCGACTGCCAGCGTCGAGCGTTTGACCGGCGTGACCGCAAGATCGGCCTCCGCACCGCTGACCTTGTCCTGCACCATCTGCATATTCGAGCAGAACGCCACCGTTACGCAGCAGACGGCCAGAAGAGAAGACAGCAGCCAGCCGCCGACAAAGCCGTCAATCAGTGTATCCGGAACCCGAACGCCGGGTGGTACGAAGGAGAGAAACGTGTCGCGGTAAACGTTTCCGAGAAAGGTAAAAAAAAGAACAAGCAGGATCAGCGGCGTGATCAGAGAGGTAAAAAACATACCCTTGTCTCGAAAAAAGAGCTTTACGTTGCGCCTGGTGAAGGCATACAATGTTTTCACAGCGATTCCTCCCCGGCTTTCTTGCCCGTGGCGGCGAGGAATACGTCGTCCATCCGACCCTTGGTGATTTCGTAGTCAACAAAGACCTCCGGATGCGCCAAAATCAACGCTGTGGCCGCTGCAGTGCTTGGAACTTCGATGCGATATGCGCCGCGCAGCACTTCATACGGCGTGTTGAGGCGGCGTATCTGCTCTTCGTCCGCTCCGTAAAGCGTAATAAAATCGCCGGTATAGGCATTTTTAAGCTCGAGAGGTGTACCTGACGCTACCCGACGTCCTGCATCGATAATAAGGACAGCATCGGCGTCAGCGGCCTCCTCCATATAATGCGTGGTAAGCAGAACGGTCATCCCCTGCTCTTTCCGCAGACGGGTGATCACCTGCCATACGACGGCGCGCGTCTGTGGGTCAAGTCCGGTGGTCGGCTCGTCAAGGATCAGAATCGACGGTTCGTGCAGCAGCGCGCGGGCGATGTCGGCTCTTCGACGCTGTCCTCCGGACAGCTTGCCGACGGGACGGCGCAGCAACGGTTTCAACTCCAGAAGTCCGTCGAGTGCATCCAGCCGCTTGCGGAACGCGGTTCCCGTGATGCCGTAGAGCGCGGCGCGGCTGCACAGATTATCGAACACTGTGAGCGCTTTGTCCAGCACGGAGTTCTGAAACACGACGCCCAGCTTGGATTTCACCGCCGCCTTGTCCTGTTCCATGCTTTTCCCGTCGATGCGCACTTCCCCTGCGTCCTGCCGAAGACGGCCGCATAAAATCGAAATTGTTGTGCTTTTTCCTGCGCCGTTTATCCCCAGAAAAGCAAACAACTCACCTTCGCGGACGGTGAAGCTCAAATCGCGCACCGCTTCAATTGACCCGAAGCGCTTGCTGAGGTGTGCAATTTCAATCATCGGCCGCATCGGCGTTCCCCTCTTCCGAATTTCATATCGCCCAACGGCAAATCGGGACTCCCGGTCAACCCGGTTCAGATTGCTCATCAGGATAGATTTCATCGATTATACATTTTAATGAATATCTGCAGATATTTATTATACATATTAAATAGAGACGATCAAGCGCTATATATGTATAATTTTTGAAATGTTGATGTCTGAAGCGGGTATACATTTTTGAGTATTATATATTCATATTTTTTCTTTTCAAAAAACGGCGGCAGAATACAGTTGTTTCATAACCGCCGTTTGCATTTATTCTCAAACCGCAAAGAAACAGTCTTGGAATTGCTATTCATTGCTTACAAACGCAATGTCAACATCACCGTTATTGCATGAAACATGCAGCGTTTTTCCGCCTCCGTCTTTTGTGTCGGGCAGATTGCTTTCCCCTTTTTTGATATCGGACTGTATCGAAAAATCATCATAGCTTCCTACAACCGTGCCGGAAACATTTCCGTTTTTAACGTTCAGGGTAAGCGTGTTGCCTACATCTAAGCTTTCAAAGGCGATATTTCCTCCGTTTGAAGAAATATCCATACTTCCAGTTACTGCCGCTGCGGAAAGAGTTATATCCTCGTTGGTTGTGGATAGTATAAGGTTTTCCAAAAATGCATTTGGTATCTGCAACGTTATTTTCCGGTCCTCGGCGGAGGGTTTTCCCCCAATATAATCGGTCCACGTTTTATTGCCTGCGCTCGTTATGGTCAACACATTTTCGTCAGAAACGGTAATATCATAATACTCTTTGTTGTTTTCGGAATATTGAATATGAACTTGTTCGTCCTCCGACAATAATACTTCTATTTCTCTATCCCGTACCTCGAGACGGATTGCTTTGACAGGCGTATCCGGTGTATAGCTTTTTTCCTCAAACGGTTCGCCGTCATTCGAGCAGCCCGACAAAAGGGAACTGCCCAATATAAGACACAATACAAATGAAATAATTTTCTTCATAG
>DXYE01000156.1 GCA_019415985.1 Clostridiales bacterium | reverse complement strand
ATAGTGAGCCGTTGCCCGATGAATCGGAACCGGCAAGGAAATGGGACAGTCACGGAAAGCTTCCCTTTATTTCCTATACATGTGATAATTTATATCAAACATCTACCAGCGGCCGACTGCAATTGAACAAAAGCGTGTATCATCCCGGAGAGCCGATTCGCATCACCGTGAAAGGGCTGAGCGGCGATAATTATCTGGACGCCCATGTCGCCGTTTATTCCACAGCATTTCCTACTTCTTCCGATAACAGCTTAAACAATTGGTGTTATGTCGGAAGCGGCACGCATGACCGTGAAGATCCCCCGGGTGCAATCGCAACGGTATACCTGGACGCCAAATCATATCTCTTGGATCATCCGCAAATCTTATCCCCGGGTACATATCAGGTAAAGCTGTTTGCAGATGACGGGAACACGCAAGCAATCGATACATTGACCTTTCAGGTTGTTTATCCACAGATCAGCAAGGCATTGTATGCAGATGGCTTGATTGACGTAACCATCGACGGTTACATAGAAGAAGACGCGTGGATCGGCCTGTATCAAAACGGGACTACAGGTTCGGATTCAAGCCCGTCAATCCTGTGGCATTATGCTACAAAAGAGGTTACTTCCCGGCGGAATTACGGCGATCTGCATTACGTCACGCATCTTCGGTTTGATGCGTCAGATGCAAAAATCTCCATTCCGTCTGCCTATCAGGTCGTTCTATATCTTGATGAGGGATACAATTCGGCAGCTACTAAGCAGCTCGCAGCGACCTATCAGCATACTGACATTCTGACACAGTACACAGCTGCCTCAGCTTCCGGCAGCGGAATCAATATCGGCCCGACTGTATATGAAATGGAAGACGAAATCAAAATTGATTTTTACGGTGTAACAAACAAGGACGCGTGGATCGGTCTGTATCCTGCAGGCACGACAAACTATAATCCCTGCTCTACGGGTATGTGGGTATATACGTCAACCGGTACGCAGTGGTCTATGTACGCAGAATTTTCAAGTGCATTTCCGGCCAATGGCACGGTGTATCTGCACGCCAATGTCGTAGACGTGGATACGGGTTCGCTTCGTAATACGCCGTTGGGAAATTACAAGCTTGTCTTGTTCGGAGACAGCGGCTATACCAATGTATTGAAGGAGGTTGTGATTCGCATTACATATTAAAACGAAAATCGCCGAAATCATCACCGACAGTGAAGCTAAAATCCCACAAGGCCAAAAGCTTTGTGGGATTTTAATTGTCAAAAGCGTACAAATCGGTAGCATGTTTACTATTTTTCTGAAACATATTGACAAACCTCATAACATTTGATATTATGAATATAGCAACAATAAATAGAATAATATATGACAAAAATCGTTCGGATTGCCTATATTTACTCTGAAACAAGACCGAGAGGATGAATATATAGAATAAACAAAATAAAAGGAGAGAAACAAACATGAATGCAGGAAGTTGTAAAAAACGATGGTTATCCCTTTTGCTGTGTTTGACATTGCTGGCTACCTGCCTACCGGTATCAGGCTGGGCGGCAGCGGTGTCCTTACCCGCCGAATCTTCTCAAGTGACGGCTGAAGATGCGTTGCCTAATGACGCGTTATCGGCAGAACCCATTGAAAGCATATCTGATGCCATACCGGAATTTCATTCCATTATCACCCAAGCGGAGGCACTCGACAACGGTTATGTCGCACGCTTGAACAATGAAGAACCCAACCTGAATACGTTGATTTTTGCCCGTTCAGACGGTTCCAAAGTTATGCGCGTATTCGAGTATCCCGTCAAGTATGTGGACAGCAGCGGCGTTGTTCGTGACAAATCTTTGGCGCTTTCTCATAAAGCGGAAATCGGCTACTTCACGGCAGATACAGACGTCGTTTCTCTTTTCCCCAAAAATCTGTCGGATGGCATTCGGCTTACATATGAGAATAGCGAGATCGAGCTGCGGCTTGTGCCCGAATTTTCCGAAACTGTGCTTTCCGCTCAGCCAACCGTTCCGCAACAGGCAGTGAATGCCTTGACGGATACGGAGCTTGCACAGATTTCCGCAACGGCTTCAACCACAAACGAGGGGAAGTCGGTCGCGTATGTGTATGATGCATCCACCATCTTAGAATACACACCGACCTACAACGGTTTTAAGGAAGATATTGTCGTCAGCGAATACACCGGACAGACGGAATACACGTTCCGTCTCTATACGGGTGGCCTGAAGCTGGTCGGGCAGGGTGAAGGATTCCGCCTTGTCGGTGCGGATGGTGAAACCAGAGCCTATTTGGGCGACATCATCATTTTCACTGCAGACGAGCGAAACAATACCTTTGGCAGCATGACTGCTGAAACCATCCGGGAAAACGAGGAATACAAGCTCACGATCCACGTGGATGCGGATTATTTGAGGGATGAGCGCACGGTATATCCGATTCGCATCGATCCCACGATCAGCGTGAACTACGATGCGAACGGTGCAGGTGCTATCGAGGACGTTACACTGAACAGCTTGTCGGGTTCGGACGGCGATTCATGGTCATTGACGGTTGGCAAACGCGCGACATACGGCATTTCACGTATTTTGATGCGGTTTCCGGCTCTAAGTCTGTCTGCCATCGACAGCGCATCGCAAATCACGAGTGCAACAGTCGAACTGCGCGATCTGATGTGTGAGGATGATGCGCTGACAGTGTACGCGCATACCTATACCGGGAATGTGTGGAGCGAATCTACGGCCAACTGGTCGAACACCGGTTCGACCAATTATGCATCTGCATCACTCTCATCACGGACGATTTCGTACGCCAATGGCACCAGTGCGTCTGCTCGTGGGACATCGCAGCCGCATCGCTATGCATTTGACATCACGTCTGCGGTAAAGGGATGGAAAAACGGAACCTATTCAGCAACCCGAGGAATTGTGTTCAAAGCATCCAGTTCGATTGAAAACGGTTCGACAAATATTTCTAAGACGATCTGCTCGTATAACCGTTCGAGTGAATATCGTCCGAGTTTGACTGTGACGTATAATAATCCTACTCCAATGCCGGATATTCAATTACAGCAGGAAACGGTCGCATTATCCGTTGGCAGTACAACGCAGCTTACGTCCAATATGTCTACAACTGGGTATACAGTGACTTGGAGCAGCAATAATACATATATCGCAACGGTAAGCGGTGGAAAAGTTACCGGTGTCAATCCGGGCACTGCAATCATAACTGTTACCTATAAAAACAGCTCAGGCGTTACCAAAACGGATACCTGTACGGTTTATGTTAAATTGGCGGATGGCGTTTATTATATAAAAAATAGCTACAGTAATAAGTATGTAAATGTGGAAAATGGAAATATCAAGAGCCAGACAAATGTGTATCAATACACAAAATACACAAGCGATCCATCTCGTTTACGCCAATTATGGAAAATAAAATATCTTGGAAATGGCTATTACAGCATTCGCCCAATGCATAAACTGAATATGGGACTGGATGTCACAGGCAGCAATGTGGATATTTATTCCATTGGAACAACAGATACAACGAGCGGGGTAGCTTCCTATGCCAAGTGGACGATAAATGGCGTATCTGGCGGCAGGTTTGCACTATATAACAATGGCAGTGCCTCCAAAGCATTGGCTCTGGCGTCACAGTCAACATCAAACTCCACAAACATTTGTGTGCAGAGCTTCAGCTCCGCACTGACGCAGCTATGGACATTTGAAAAAGTCTCCAATCCTCCCAGCGGTATTCTGCTGTATGATTCCTCAACGGGGAGCAGAATCAGCAGTGTATCTCAATGGATAGCGCCTGAGCAGAGGATGGGCCTAACTATGATGGGTATTATCCCGGCTTATTATTCCGGAAGCAGCATCAAACAAAATTACAGCTTGGCACTTGGAAGCGCATCCGAAAAAAGCGTTACGATTGACGGTGGAAATACGGTTGTCGGTGTCTCGGCCAATGAAAATGGTGCGACAGTCAATATTGTAATGCAGAATCAAACGTATTCGATGATATTCAAAGTTACAGCTATTCCGGAAGGTACCTATTTTCTAAAAAACAAGGAAACAGAGGCTTATGCCGATATAGAAAATCAGACGATGGCGAATGGGACCAAAATACACCAGTGGGAATTTCACAGTGGACACACACAGCGATGGATATTTACGCATCTCGGAGATGGGAAGTATTCAATCAAGTCGGCCAATTCCAGTACACCATACTATCTCGGCGTAATCAACGATTCTTCTGGACTTGACGTTGACATCGTGCTGCGGAGCGGTTCGGTAACGAACGGAATGAAGTGGAAAGTCGAGACAACACCGAGCGGCGCATACAAGCTGACGTCCCAAACGGGCAGCGGTTATGTACTTGCTACAGATTCGTCGAGTTCCTCCAATGGTGTTAAGCTCGTCCAAGGTGATTATATTCAAAATAATAGTTATCGGGATGAGTGGGTATTAGATATATATAAAGAATTTAAATATAAATTGCTTGCACTTAATGAGGACAATGTAAATAGAAATTCATATTTTACACCTGTTCAAACGACAATATTCAATCATTTTAATGAGATGCCGTATACCAATTTCTTTACTTCACTGACAAAATCGGAAATGAAGCGTATGCTTTGTGATAGTGATATTTTTATAATTCATGGACATGGTAGAAAAGAAGGATTTTACACATCTTCTTTTGATTATTTATCTATGAATGATATAAACAATTTATATTTAAATGATTTGAGATTTGCTTTACTCTTAACTTGTGAAACGGGAAAAGATTTTTCACAAACACATATTAGTAATAACCAACCCGTCAATATTGTTGAAAAAATGGTTTGCCGAGGGAGTGAAACTGTAATTGGATTTAGAGAAATTACATATGTTTCTGATTGTAATAAATTAGCTCCATCTTTTATAGATGCGACTGTCAATTCAGGTCAAACAGTAAAAATGGCGATGGCTAATATTGACTATTCGGGTTATATAAAAAACATGTATAGCATTTGTGCAATTGCCGGAAATGAAAATATGTATTTGGATTAAATTTATTATATTATTTAAGGAAAGTAAATGATATTATGCGGAAGACATTTTTTATATGTACTTTATTTATTTGTTTTTTGTTTGTAGCCTGTTCTTCAGAAAAACAGAAAGTGTCATATGATAGTTTCATAAGCGATATGACCAATGATGGTGTTATTCAAAAGGCGGAAAAGGAATGGTGGATAGGAAAATATGAATTTAATAATTTAGCAGAACAAAAAAAGGAAATTATTATAAAAAATGAAAATTTCAAATGCGACTATCTTCACACATATTTATCAAAAAATAGCCCGATTTTATTGAATGTTTATCGTGATATAGATAAAAATGCTGAATTGTATTTTAATGCAAATAATGAAGAATTTGTAGGAGTTCATTTTTATGAAATGTTAAATGATGACTATGTAAAAATGGCAGATAAAGAAAATGCAGATTCATATGCTTTTGAAAC
>DXYE01000155.1 GCA_019415985.1 Clostridiales bacterium | reverse complement strand
GTATAAAAAAGAGCTTCGAATCAACAGATTCGTGAAGCTCAATAAAAGATTTTTTAATACAATTATAAAGGTGTGAAAGGATAAGAACACACCTTTGTTTCAATAACAGCAGAGTTCCGCTGTTCAACTTATCAGCGTAGGATTTTCCCTTCCTGAAAAAACAAAGCTAACCCAACGACAATATTATGGATAACCCTGTTTTTTTTAAAATTTGCATTACTTTATTTCTTTACTCTGAGATATATACTGTCAGATTCCGTTGTTTTTCTTTTTACAACACAAGGATTGCCAAAAGCAATGACACCTTCCGGAATGTCTTTTGTAACGACGCTTCCCGCGCCTATCACACTATTATTCCCTATAGTCACTCCGCCGCAGATGGTAACGTTGGAGGCAATCCAAACATCATTGCCTATTTTTATTGGCTTGCCATACTCGTAATCATGAGCTGCACCGTGTTCGTCAAATTTAATTCGTCTTTCTTCTGCAATCAATGAATGGATACCCGTAGCTAAAGTACAGTAAGGTCCTATAAAAACATTATCACCGATTTCCACACTACATCCGCCAATAAAGGAAAAGTGAATGTTGGAATAGAAGTTTTTACCGATTTTAATCTCTTTCCCATTATCTATAAAAATTGGTTTTTCCATTAAACGATAACGGCCAAAATGATCTGTTCCAAACAATTCCCTTAAAATTTTTTGTCTTTTCTCGTCATCATCTACACCAAGTTTATTATATTCATCACAAAGCCTATGACTCCTTTTCTGTTCAGCACTAATTTCTTCATTGAAACAATCATAAATCATGCCTCTGTGCATTTTTTCATATTCGGTCATAATCGTCTCCTCCATCTTTTTCCTGGTTTAAAGAACATGTGAAGATACAGAAGCCTAAAACAACACTTTTCCCGTAAGGAGCGGGATATTGGATAGCCACAAAATGTTATCATATAGTCCGAGCAGGTATACTTTTGGCTGAAGGGTAAATTGATCCAGCGTTTTCAGTGTACCAGCATAACCAAAAAAAATGGAAAGCAAAGCGGAAGTCCATGCCCCGCTCTGCTTTCAAATCATACCTTGCCGGAATGAGACGTCCGTGATAGATCAAAGACTGATAAGACACTCACACCAGACGAATCGTGACACAATCCTTTG
Organism: Clostridiales bacterium; assembly: GCA_019415985.1. Lineage (GTDB taxonomy): Bacteria > Bacillota > Clostridia > Oscillospirales > CAG-272 > CAKTAA01. Next base: position 4,354 of record DXYE01000155.1, on the reverse strand, counting down.
CAAGACTGCTGTTTCCCACATAAACATCAAATTCACCGGGTTCCGCCCTGAATATTTTATCCGCGCCCCAAAAGCCGAGCTCCTGCCTGCTCAGACGGAAAGTAATGGTTTTTTCCTCTCCGGGCTCCAAATAAATTTTTTCAAAGCCTTTCAGCTCTCTTGTCGGTCGTGTCATACTCGCAATTTTATCGCGCACATAGCACTGAACGACCTCTTTTCCGGCTCTTTTGCCAACATTTTTCACCTTTATCTGGATTTCAAAGGCATCTCCGCGATCAAGCTCAGCAGATGTTTTTTCAGGTGTCACAGCTTCAAGATCACTGAATGAGAATTCCGTATACGAAAGGCCGTAGCCGAACGGATAAAGCGGTGTTCCCAAGCAGTTGCGATAATTCTGCAGACGCTCAATGCCGTAATAACCGTCCACATCTCTGCCGCTTACGTGCTCGTTATAGTACAGCGGAATCTGACCGCTCTCGCGGGGCAAGGTCATCGGAACCTTTCCGGATGGCGACACGTTTCCGAACAGCACATCCGCTACCGCCGTACCTGTTTCCGTTCCGTTGTGCCATGCGTACACGATCGCGTCAAAATACGGCTCGATATCGCCCAGCGCAAGCGGTCTGCCGCAGCACAAAACGGCAATGATCTTCATGCCCATACCGCGCATCTTCTTCACCAGTACCTGCTGCTCCTCCGGCAATTCAATGCGGGTCATGCCGCTTCCCTCTCCCGTTACCCACGCGCTTTCGCCCAAGACCATGACAATGGTGTCAAGATTTCTTACGCACATAGTAGTCACATCATAATAAATGCTGGCATTTTCCGAAACGGGTGTATCCGGTGATACCGCTTTGATTGCTTCATAAATCGATTTCACTCGTCCAAGATCGTAATTACATGCCCAAGCGCCCATGTGCGAGGCTTTCTCATGTACCATAGGCCCCACCAGTGTAATCGGCTCTTTCGGATCCAACGGCAGCAGACCGCCCTCGTTTTTGAGCAGGATAACGGATTCGCCTGCGATTTTGCGCGCCACGGACATATGATAATCCTCGTCAACCGGAACATATTCTACATAGGGATTCTCAAACAGACCCAACTCGAATTTCACCCGCAGTATTCGGCGCACCGCCTCATTGATCGTTTCTTCCTTCACTTTACCGTTTGCGACAAGCTGTTCCAGATTGTTGATGTACGTCTGGTCGGACATATTCATATCCAAGCCGGCATTAATAGCCATCATTGCCGCCTCAGCGTCGGTTTCGGCTACCCCTTGGCGCTTAAGCTGTATAACAGAATAGTCATCGCTGACGATAAATCCATCAAATCCCAGCTCTTCCTTCAAAATTTCCGTCAGCAGATAATGGCTGGAAGTCGTCGGCTGGCCGCTGACCTCGTTAAAGGAGCTCATCACCGACCGGACGCCTGCGTCTACCGCTCCTTTGAAAGCCGGAAGGTAGTAATTTCTCAATGAATAGTCGGATATTTCCGCTTTATGATAATCTCGGCCGCCTTCAGACGCGCCGTAGCCTATATAGTGCTTCGCACAGGCCGCTATGCTGTCGCGCTTGCTCAGGTCGTCCCCCTGAAAGCCCTTGACTGCCGCCGCTGCCATCTGTGCGCCAAGATACGGGTCCTCTCCGGGTCCCTCAACGCATCTGCCCCACCGCGGATCCCGCGACATATCCACCATCGGAGCAAAGCTCCAGCGTATGCCGTCGTTGGCCGCTTCTTTGGCAGTGCAGCGGTAGGCCTCTGTCACCAATTCCGGATTAAAGGTCGCCGCCATTGCCAGAAGATTTGGATACATCGTATTATAACCGTGAATGACATCCCGCCCGCAAAGGATCGGTATCCCCAGTCTGCTTTCTTCCACAGCCGCCCGCTGAAGCTCATTTAAGTATTTTCTGTGTTCCGCTCCCCTGGATTCCTGGTCGTTATACTGATACTGATACTGGACCTCTGTCAAAAAGGCTCCGATTTCTCCGCGGCGGATTTTTTCTAGCAGCTCTTCCTTCTGATTTATTGGATTTCTAAGCTGATTCAGTTGTCCGATTTTTTCTCTCAATGTCATTTTGGCGAGCAAATCCGCCACCCTTTGTTCAATCAGTTGATTTGACATTTCACTTTCCTCTCTTTTATCTTTTTGAATCCCGGTTTTCCGGTGTTTTTTTGGAAGTATTTCAACGTCCTTCCAAATACGAAAATTATCTTACCACAATTTCCTTCCTTTGGCAATAGATAATATGATCTTTATATAAAAATTATCGTCCCACGGTACCGCGGGACGGACTGTACCCGAAAATACATTTGCCACCAGTCCCAATTGGATACAGCATATTTTTTATGATAAAACTCATAATGAACTGCATGCCCATGTCAGCACAAAGTTAAAACGGTTGCTTTTATTACATTGTATATTATAAGTGCCGGAAACTGAAAATTAGACATAACCGCCGATGCTAGGCTTTGACACGAGCTTCATGATCTCCTTTCACAGTTGAAAAATGAAATTTTTAACCCTTACTGATGCATGGCAAAATCCAAGCGTTTTCCTTGCAACATTATAAATAAAACAAAAGAAGTCAACCGCCATACAGCAATCGACTTCGTTTGGCAAATCCTGAAAAAGCGGGAGAAAAGAATCTCTTTTCCCTTTAGAATACCACCTTGAGATCTTGTTAAAATGTTTCATGTCAGCGATATCCATTTGTGACCCGCCGGATATATGGCTTTTAACGCATTGTTTAACCATTGTTTTTGACGCCTGTCCATTTTGGATATCGCAGTATCGTAATCATGCTGATAACCTTCTCTGTCGGTATCGGTAGATTTATACAACAAACAAAATTCCGGCGACAGATATGGAACCGCGTTGCTGTATAATATCGCCTCCCTCAAAGGTTCCCTGATTTCGTGGTTTCTCGCGTATAAAAGCTCTGTATCATTTTTGTCGTTGAATAAAAACTCAATAAAATTCAAATGCTTTTGCCCAATCCTTTTAAAATCAATATCATATATTCCTGCTTCCTTTGTTGCGTGTAAACTAACCAATTCACAGTCTTTTTTGCAGCAGAAAATGTTCCTTTTATACTTCATCTGGTTATAAACATTGGTAATATGATGCCCTTTTCCATCGCCGAGCATTTCGTATACTTCAAATCCAAGAGATTGCATACAGAGAATAATTTTGTCGCGCTCCGGCCAGTAAACGAGAACATCTACATCACTATGCTGTCGCGTCTCATCATCCATGAACAAATCTATTGCCCAGCCTCCGCAGAAAGCATACGCAAAGCTATTGTTTTTTATCAGCGCGTCGGCCTGTTCAATAAGTGGATTCACAGACACATCACCACCTCTTATTACATAAGGAACTCAAGCGTATCCATTCGACATTTATATAAGAATTTGATCGTCAATCTTGTTTTTCGCTAATCTTGTTCAAACAAACAATGGTAAAGAGGTAAAAAATAAAATCGATAAATATCTAAACGAGATTTATCGATTTCTGGAGCTGGTGAGCGGACTTGAACCGCTGACCTGCTGATTACGAATCAGCTGCTCTACCAACTGAGCCACACCAGCCTACAATATAAAAATAATGAACCCGTATCATTGTTAAACGATCGGTTTTATCTACCAAGCTAACATTTTGATTATATCATATGTCGCCAAGCTTGTCAATATCAAATTATAATTTTATTTCTTTTAATCTTTCTTTTAGCGTCGAACCGTTTATCCGAGTCCAATGGGATGACGTATGCTGTCCGGTTTATTGCCGTAGTTCAGTATGATACCCCGCCCCTATCGGGCGAACCATTATCTCCGGTTAAAGCATGCAGCGCAGGTGTCTCTTTCGCGGCATCCTACGCTGCAAAGCGAATATCCATTCCTTGTTTCGCAGGCTTTGGAATTGACCGTTTTTGTAAACTCCTTTAATTCATCACTATGGCATTGGAGATCAGCAAATCGAAGCTGTCGTCCCCTCCTCCAGCATATAGATCGTATGAATCGCCATTGCTGACATGGCAATAAACCGCCTGATAATACACATCAAGCGCCGCTGCCTTGTCCAAAAGTTTTTTTGCTGTTCCGCCGTTTTTGACCGCATACAGTGCTCCATCGATGCCCAGCGTATCGCCGCTCAGAAATAGAACTGTATCTTTATTTGGTGTAATATACAACTTTTTTACGTTCTCTGCAAGTGCTTCCGGTTCGTCCTCACCCTCAATGGATTTGCGCATCAGCACACCGTCGCTTTTCACATAATAAAGCATCTTTTCGTTTTCGGTCACAACAAAATCCACTGCATCCGATATCCCTTGAACTATTTTGGTATCTGCCGGTT
>DXYE01000154.1 GCA_019415985.1 Clostridiales bacterium | reverse complement strand
GGCATATCAAGGGCGGCTTTGAGGTCTCGTTGCTCCGCGCGCTGCTCGTTCTGATCGGCATCCTGACATTCATGGCCGCGGTCGGCATGATGTGTCGCGGTGCTGTCTACGGCATGATGTCGAAAAAACTGAAGCGCAAATACAAAAAGAAAATGAACGCGGACAAGTAAAGCACGTAAGAAACAGCGATTTTTTTAGGCGCAGGCTGCGGCGACATCTTTCCTCCGTTCCAGTACAGGCTGCCTTCCGTTTCTTTGTGAGGGATCCGCTGAAGAAAAGCCTGCCCCTTCCGGTGAAAGGGGCAGGCTCTTTTTGTATGCATCTGTTTCGGTTCCGACCGTTTTCCAATCCCTTTACCGAAAAGCAGCCGTCAGGTACGCTGTCGCCGTAATGATAAATTTTAGATAAATCAGAGTCTCCGCCGTACACTTTCCGTTGTGTGCCGCATATTCCTCTACTGCGAAAGCGGCATGACGACCTGCATTTTCATTTTGCAGGTTCGGCAGCGGGTCAAATAACGCTGTAGGAATATCGATCATTAGCTGATCGTGACCGACTTTCCGGTTTCTGCGGATTTATAAATTGCGTCGATGATTTTCATCAGCATGACGCCGTCCTCAGCGGTCGCGCGGCAGGGCTCTTCTCCGTTCGCCGCCGCAACGAAGCCGCGGATCTCCTTGCCGAAGAAATCTCCGGTTCCGCCGCAGCCGCCAACCGTGTGCAGATTCACATATTTTCCGCACATATCCGTATAGAGCTGAATCTCACCGTTGGCAATCGAAGCGCCCGCCTTTGTGCCGTACAGCTCGATGATACCGGTATCCTGAGGTATATTCAGGCTGAAGCTGGCCTCCACGGCGAGCGTCATACCGCTGTCAAAGCGTACCATGGCACTTGTAAAATCCTCGACCGTGTATGGATACTCGTCGGATTTGTCGCGGGTCCAGGCCGTCTCCGCGCCGCTGGCACGGTTCTTTCCAAGCCCTTTATAGGTGACGCCGAAAACCTCGACCGGCTTCGGATTTCCCGAAAGATAGCGCACCAGATCTATGACGTGAACGCCGAGATCGATCAGAGGGCCGCCGCCCGAATAGGCCTTATCGCAGAACCAGCCGGCAGGGCAGCCATCCCGGCGGAGATACGTCGCCTTTGCATAATAGATATCTCCAAGCGCGCCGCTGCGCGCAAAATCCAGCATGTTTTCCGCGTCGTAGCCGAAACGGCGCACGAAACCGATCTGCAGCAGCTTTCCGGCTGCCGCAGCGGCGTCATACATTTCCTGCGCCTCCGCCGCGTTCATGGCCATCGGCTTCTCGCACAGCACGTGAGCGCCGGCCTCGAGCGCCGCAACGGTACAGTCCCTGTGCGCGGAATTCCAGGTACAGACGCTGACCGCGTCGAGCTTCTCCTCTGCGAGCATCTCGCGGCAGTCCTTATAGTATGTAGGCACGCCGTTTTCCTCTGCAAATCTCTTCGCCTTCGGCTCGTCGATGTCGCATACAGCTACGACCTCAGCAACATCGCTTGCCGCTCTGCGGTAGGCATCCAGATGAAATTTTCCGATGGCACCTGTTCCAATGATTCCAATTCTCGTTTTTTTCATTTCTTGGTTCTCCTTTTATGCTTTATTTTAAAGGGCCTGTCGTCTCAGAATGCCATAAAGGATAGCCCTTTGAGATAACGCGCTCCGTTTATATGAAACAACAGCTAACGCCTTACTACGGCCCTGAGCGGCGCACGCCCTACCACAGCAGATCGCTCAGGATCTTTCCAGTGTATATAAGCTCATTCCCTACAGCCCTGCTTCGCAGCGGATGCGCTCTGCTGCCTGCACGGCCGTCAAGTCTGTAATATCCAGCCTTTGATACGGAATATTCTGGTAAGCTTTCCTTGAAATCTCGATGGCTCTTTCCATACGTGCCTGATCCCTGTGATCGATCTTCATTCTTTTTCTGTTCTCCTCTTCGCTGCACCACAGCAGATAGGGAATAAAACGGTGCTGGAAAACAGATATCCGCCCCATGACCCTTTCAAACACCTCTTTTCTCCTCCCGTGAAACCCGTAAGAAAAAAGAACGGTCTGTACAACGGGACAATGAAAATAATTGAGGATCATGCCGCTGATATTTTCGGAAACCGTCGGTATGGTATCGTCATTCAGATCAAACGGGTTCATGAGCCTGCACGGGTCTGAATCGACATAGGCGGAATTCGGAAGAATTTTTACTATTTCCTTGCCTATCGTGGTTTTTCCAATCCCGTTCGGACCGCATAAAAAAAGTAAATTTTTCATTCCGGTATCCTTGTTGCAGAATGCAGAAAAAAGTCATTCAATCAATGAAAAACTCTGATGTATGGTTTTTGTTGGTTTGAATTTGTTGTTGCTTCTGCAGCTTTCTCCAGTACATCTTTCTCTTTTCTTCTGTAACCGTTCCCCCGCCTGTCACCTTCAGAGATGAAACGTCCCCGGACATAGGAAACGGTGCGATGTGCAGACCGTCCTAAACGGATTCGCGCTTTTCTCCGACATAGGGCGTATAGAAACAGGAAATGCACAGCGAGCTTTCGCTGTGCATTTCCCGGATGCATTGCCCTGCGCGTCCGCAGGCCTGCATAGCGAAGACGCTTTTATTTCAGGACGATTTCCGTATTGGTTTCTGAAGAATCATAGATCGCCTGCATAATTTTGGAGGTGAGAACCGCGTAATCGATATGTGCCGGATTTCTCTCTCCCGTACGCACACAGTTCAGAAAGCTGTCGATTTCGTTCTGATACATTGGCACGTTTTCGTATTCCGGCGTTTCACTGGTCAGCTTGCCATCCTTTGTGCCGTAAATCTGGAAATTTCCGCCGTAATTCAAGCGGATGCCGGCTTTGTCGCCCAGGAAATCGATATAGTCCTCCGCTACGCCGATGTTCTGCGCCCAGGCGCCGTTCAGCGTAATGGTCGGTCCCTCGGTGCGGATGAACGCGGTTACGCTGTCGTCCACATCGAAAACGCCGTTGATATCCTTGGTTTCCTCGGACCACATTCCCTCATATACATAGTTTGGAATATCAACGCCCAACTTTGAAAAGGCCTTTCCGGAAACCGTGAGCGGCTTGGGATCGCCCAGACAATACATGACGAGGTCGAGACGGTGCACGCCCCAGTCGATCAGCACGCCGCCTCCCGCAATGGATTTATCCGTAAACGCGCCGCCGATACCTGGGATGGAACGCTGATGGCGGAAGCTGATGCAGACATGATAAACATCGCCAAGCTCGCCCGCGAGGATTCTTTTCCGTACCTCGTTCACGGAGGAGGCAAAGCGGTTGACCACGCCGATATTCAAAACTTTCCCGGTTTCATGCTGAACCTGCTGCATCTGGAGCGCCTCATCAAGAATTCTCGCCGCCGGCTTTTCGCAGAGGACATGCTTTCCGGCGCGCAGAAAATCGATGGAGATGATGCTGTGCATGCGGTTCGGCGTGCAGACGGAAACCGCCTCGATTTCCGGATCGTTCAGAATCTCGTGATAATCGTAGACCGCTTTGCCGCAGCCGTACTGTGTGACGGCCTTGTCCGCCTTTTCAGGAATGATATCGCAGAAGTACTTGATTTCACAGGTGTCATTGTTCATGTAGGAAGGGATATGCGCTGCGTTCGCAATGCATCCGCAGCCGATGACGGCAACTTTAATTTTATCCATAAGCATGTTCCGTTTCTCCGGCATCCTAAGTTAAAATAGCTGAGCCGCTCGAAGCCGGCCGCGGCCTCAGCTTCGGGAAGTATGACCCGGCGTGGCGGGACGCTCCCCCATCTGAAACATTATTTTACATAAAAGCAGTCTGTTTTGCAATAGGTTTGAGGAAATTTGTATTAAAACTTTTGCAGGCAACCCGCATTCATTTCCATTACCCACCTGCCGAATGCTTTTATCCCTTCATGTTATGTCCGATTACAGTAAATCGAATGGGTCCCGAAAAAGCAGGGCCACCCCTTTCGGCCATGAAAATTAACAAAAATTTCATCGTCAAAATTTGCAGTATTTTGGGAAATCTCCTTTACTTTTATAAAAAAAAGTGATACAATTACTTGATGTCTTATAAATTAAGCACTTTACGATAATGATAGCTAGGAGGTAACAACATGGCAAGAAAAAAGATATCCATGGATGGCAACACCGCTGCGGCGCATGTCAGCTATGCGTTCACCGAGGTTGCGGCGATCTATCCGATCACGCCGTCCAGCGTCATGGCCGAGCTGACGGACGCCTGGTCCGCCACGGGGCTGAAAAATATTTTCGGAGACAATGTCCGGGTTATGGAGATGCAGTCTGAGGCAGGCGCAGCGGGTACTGTACACGGCTCACTTGCAGCCGGCGCTCTGACAACGACTTACACCGCATCTCAGGGACTTCTGCTGATGATCCCGAATATGTATAAAATCGCGGGCGAGCTGCTGCCCAACGTCATCCACGTCTCCGCGCGCTGTGTCGCCTCTCATGCGCTTAATATCTTTGGCGACCATTCCGACGTGTACGCCTGCCGTCAGACAGGCTATGCAATGCTGGCCGAGTCCAACCCGCAGGAGGTCATGGACCTTGGCGCCGTCGCGCATCTTTCCACCATCAAAGGCCGCGTGCCGTTCCTCAACTTTTTCGACGGCTTCCGGACCTCTCACGAGATCCAGAAAATCGAGGTTTGGGACTACGACGAGCTCGCCTCCATGGTGGACAAGGACGCCATCGCCGCGTTCCGCGCCCGTGCGCTCAATCCCGAACATCCTGTGCTCCGCGGCTCCGCCGAAAACGGCGACATTTTCTTCCAGAACCGCGAGGCCTGCAACCGGTACTACAATGCACTGCCCGCCATTGTTGAGGATTACATGAAGCAGGTCAACGAAAAGCTGGGCACCGATTATCAGCTCTTCAACTACTACGGCGCGCCGGACGCTGACCGTGTCATCGTAGCTATGGGCTCCGTCTGCGACGTTGCGGAAGAGGTCATCGATTATATGCTGGCTCAGGGCGAAAAGGTCGGACTCGTCAAGGTTCGCCTCTACCGTCCGTTCTGCCCGGAAAAGCTGATTGCCGCCATCCCCGCGACAGCTAAGAAAATTGCTGTGCTCGACCGTACAAAGGAGCCCGGCTCCCAGGGCGAGCCGCTGTACCTCGACGTGGTAACGGCGCTTGCAACGCACGGCATTCAGAAAACGGTTGTCGGCGGCCGCTACGGCCTCGGCTCCAAGGATACGCCTCCTCAGAGCATCTTTGCAGTCTATGAAAATCTGAAATCAGACGCGCCCAAAAACGGCTTTACCATTGGCATCGTGGACGACGTGACCGGTCTTTCTCTCGAAGAAAAGCCGGCGCCGGATACGTCTGCCAAGGGCACGATCAGCTGCAAGTTCTGGGGTCTCGGCGGCGACGGTACTGTCGGTGCCAACAAGAACTCCACCAAGATCATCGGCGACCATACTGACAAGTACATTCAGGCTTACTTCCAGTATGACTCCAAGAAGACCGGCGGTGTCACCATCAGCCACCTGCGTTTCGGCGACAAGCCCATCCGCAGCCCCTACTACATCA
>DXYE01000153.1 GCA_019415985.1 Clostridiales bacterium | reverse complement strand
TGGACGACTCTATGCTGAGTGATCCGGTCGAGATGGGGAAGGTAGTGGAAACCGCGGTTTATAAGCATGTAGCTGCATTTTATTATCAGCAGGCTGCGTCGGTAGGATATTATCGCGGCGGCAAGCGGGGGAAAGAAGTCGATGTCGTGGTGGAATACGCTAATTCCAGGAACATCCTCATCGAAGTGAAATACCGGGAGGGCGCCCCTATCCCGGATGATTCCGCGATCGTAGAGTTAAGCGGAGAGGCCGCGGCTTCCATCGTGGTAACCAAAACCGCCGATGATTTTGGCGTCCACAATACGAAAAGCGGAAAAGATCTAATCCGTATCCCGGCCTTTGCGTTCCTCTATCTGCTTGGTCATGCAGAAAAGCATGGCTATCACGGAATGGAATAATGATAGAGTATAAGCAGGAGAGCGTGGTGCATGAGCGCCACGCTCTCCTGTTTGCTTCATAAGTTTCCGCTATATTTGCGTTGCCTCTATAAGTGAGAAAGCTAATAATGGATTCGAACGATTCTTAATAAAAATACGCATGAGGTTAGGAACTATCCGAAATTTCCTGTATAGATTTTATAACAATTCCAAGAATATTTTGATAGAAAATGATACAATGCGGTACTGCAAGTGCCTAAAAGAACAAAAAAGCCTTATGTAGCTAGGTCATAAATTGTTCGAAGCCGTTAGGAGTACGGCGTACCATTTCGTAAATTGTTCATATCATATCTTCCCGTGTTGTTTCTTCGCAAATTGTGCTGCCTGGAGGCAGGTCAATTTGCACAAATTCCCCTGAAATATGCTGCCTTACAACGGCTTTTCAAATGTCGTATTAGCAAGGTATTAGCAGGAACCCCTTGTGACAGAGGGCTTCCAGGGGCCATTTCAAAATGCTATTAGCAGGGAGGATCATTTTATGAGCACCAACGAAAAAGGGACGCCCCAAAGCAGGACATACACCGTGAATGACATCGCAGCCATTCTCGGTATCGGCCGCGCTTCGGCCTATAAACTCGCAAACTCCGGATTGTTCAAGACGATCCGCATCGGCAACATGATCCGTATCTCCAGAAAGTCCTTTGAGGACTGGCTGAAGATGGAGGAAAATTTAGAAAAATAAGCATAATAGGTTTTTATTTATATTTTGCAACTACAATTTTCGCCAGAATTCTACAAAACAAAAATCGAAACAAAATGTTTCGTTTTTCGCTTAAGGTATTGAAAATATGAGGTTGTCATGATATTATAAATAAAAGCATTGTGGAGGGCTTGATATGGAAAATATGACTGTTCGCTTGGAGAACCTCGAGATTTATAATTTTAAAAATGTAAAATTCGGACAATTAAGTTTTGAAAATCCTAAAAAGTATTTTGCTTCAAGTGTGTTAGGCTTATATGGTCAAAATGGATCTGGAAAAACTGCAGTTATTGATTCTATTACGTTACTTAAACTAGCACTTTCTGGGCAACCAATTCCTATAACACTTGCAGACTACATTAATGTTGATTCTGACGCGGCCACAATGCGATACACGCTGAAGGTGTCTAATTTTAAAACTAACAGCGAATATCGTGTGATTTATGAATTTAGTCTACGAAAGGAAGAGGATGTATCCCAGCATAACGCAGATGATATAAACGCTTCTTCCGAGCACTTTAAAGCAACAATATTCGATGAAGTTTTGTCTTATACATGTATATGTGATACTGGAAAAACAAAGATACTTCCTATCATTGATACAAGAAATAATGAGATTTTTGGCCCGACTACAAAACTAGAAACCTTGACAAATGGCAATAAAGAAGTATTAACCGATTTGCTTGTTGCTAAGAAGTTGACGGCAGCAACCTCACGTTGTTATTGCTTTTCCAAGGAGCTATTAACTATAATTAGGGCAAATTGCAAAGAAAATTATCATCTAAACATAATAGAAAGTCTTGTTTATTATGGAAATTTTGAACTTTTTGTAATTAACACTGCCAATTCCGGATTGATTAGTCTGAATGCCCTCCCCCTTGCTTTCAAATATGAGTATAACAAAAAGGCTGCAATAGGTAATATAGCACTTCCTTTAAATGGCTCTGCTATTGTACCAGAAAACATTTATCAAGTAGCAGAAAAAGTTCTGGTTGATATGAATGTGGTCTTAGAAAAAATTATTCCTGGATTAACAATTAGCATAAAAAATCTTGGTAACCAAGTTCTTAAAGATGGCACCATTGGGATTAAAATTCAACTAGTATCGCACAAAAACAGCAAAGAAATTCCATTGCAATACGAGTCTGAAGGAATAAAAAAGATAATTTCTATTCTTCATTTACTTATCATAATATATAATCAGTCTTCTATAACAGTTGCGATTGATGAACTGGATTCCGGCGTTTTTGAATATTTGCTTGGAGAATTACTTCGTATTATTTCTGAAAAGGGAAAAGGACAATTAATATTTACATCTCATAATTTGCGCCCATTGGAAACATTAGATCGTGGTTTTATAGCTTTTACCACAACCAACCCATCCAACAGATACATTCGTCTTACAAATGTAAAAAGCAATCATAATCTTCGTGATTTCTATTATCGTGACATTGTTTTGGGCGAGCAAAGTGAGGAAGTCTACGAGCCTACCAACAACTATGAAATTGCATTCGCATTTCGAGAGGCGGGTGAATTAAGTGGCTCGTAAGAAAATTGTTTTCATAATTGTAGAAGGTCCCTCGGACGATACTGCATTAGGTCTTCTTTTCAATCAATTTTATCAAAACAAGCAGGTCTATATCCAAATCTTGCATAGAGATATTACCACTGAAAACGGCGTAAATTCGTCTAATATAATATCCTCGGTTTGCAATGAAGTTAAGGCCTATGCAGAAGCAAATCACCTTAGTAATTCGCACTTTCATGAAATCATTCATATAACTGATACGGATGGAGCATTTATAAACAACAAAAGTGTTACTGAGGATGATACAATCGCTAACATTTATTATTCAGAAACAGAAATTCGGACACCCAATAAATCTAATATTGAAAATCGCAACCAACAAAAATCCGTAAATTTAACTAAGTTATCATCTTGTAGTAAGATTTGGAACATTCCCTACCATATATATTATATGTCATGTAATCTTGACCATGTGCTATACAACAAATTAAATAGTTCTGACGAAGAAAAAGAAAATTATGCTTTTTTGTTTGCTAAACAATATAAAGATAATATTTCTGGTTTTATAGCGTTCATTTCCCAATCAGATTTTTCAGTTTCAGGCAGCTATAGTGACACATGGAAGTATATAAAAGAAGATCTTCATTCTTTGGAAAGACATACAAATCTTGGATTGTGCTTTCTGCAAGAAGAGAACGGTGAAAACCTAAGTTAAATTTATTGGCGAGACGCCATAGGAGGAAAACTCCTATGGCGTTTTTCATATCTATTTTTCTCTCATTTCAACGAACCCTATAATCTACACTATATTACATTAAGTCATACAAAAGGGAGCAAATTCTTTACTTTTTCATCCTCAATCAGCCAAAAGGCCGCCGCCCATAGGTTTTCTCTCCGGAGTATCCGGGCGGCATAGAGGCCGTCTTTTCTCCCAAAATGAACACTTTTCCAAACCGCCGAAAGGAGGTGATACCATGGCGGTATTTCGCATTGAGAAAACCCGCGACTACACGGTGATGTCCAACCATCACCTGCGCAATGCGGGTCTGTCGCTGAAATCCAAAGGGCTAGGCTATGCATTGTTCAGCGCCCAATACTGTTTCACCAAAAATTTCAACGAATTGCAGCAGAAGGAACTCAAATAATGGACGCATATATTTTTGGTCATCTTCCGTGCCTATAGCAAGAGTCCAATTAGTAAATGTCATTTGTGATACTCCTAAACAGATTTTTTAATTATACCCCTTCCTCTTACTAATAGCAATTCACTACTTAATACAGGAGTTAAACTATGAAACTTGTAATCTGTGAAAAACCAAGCGTGGCAAAGAGCATCGCGTCGGCCCTGGGTGTCACATCCAGGGCCGATGGCTATTTTGAGGGCGGCGGCTGGCTCATTTCCTGGTGCATCGGGCATCTGGTGGGGCTGGCGGACGCGGCCGCCTACGATGACCGCTACAAGAAATGGCGGTATGAGGACCTTCCCATCCTGCCAGACCCCTTCCACTATGTGGTGTCCGAGGAAAAAGCTGACCAGTTCCACATTCTCCGGTCTCTGATGGAACGCCCGGATGTGACGGAACTGGTCAACGCCTGCGACGCGGGGCGCGAGGGTGAGCTGATCTTCCGGCTGGTCTATGAGGCCGCCGGATGTTCCAAGCATTTTTCTCGCCTCTGGATTTCTTCGATGGAGGATGCGGCAATCCGGGAAGGCTTTGCCGATCTGCGCCCCGGCGGGGACTATGACCCGCTGTATCAGTCGGCGCTTTGCCGTCAAAAGGCGGACTGGCTCATCGGCATCAACGCGAGCCGCCTGTTCTCCGTCCTCTACCACCGCACCTTGAATGTGGGGCGGGTGCAGACGCCCACCCTGGCGATGCTGGCCGACCGGGACAGCAAGATCGTCCTGTTCCGCAAGGAAAAATACCATCACGTGCGGCTGGCGCTGGAGGGGGCCGAGGCGGTTTCTGAAAAAATTCCGGCTATGGAGGACGCCCAGACCATCCGGGATGACTGCGATGGGCAGCGGGCCGTGTGTGTATCCGTAGTGCGGGACAAAAAGACAGAGAAGCCTCCCAAGCTGTACGACCTGACCACCTTGCAGCGGGAGGCAAACCGGGTGTTCGGCTACACAGCCAAGCAAACCCTGGACTACGCCCAGTCGCTCTATGAAAAGAAGCTGCTGACCTATCCCCGCACGGACAGCCGGTATCTGACCGGCGACATGGCGGAGACCGCCTCCGTGGTCCTGCATCTGGCGGCACGGGTGCCGCCCTTCGACGCCTGCCCGGAGTTTTTCCCCGATGTTCTGGGGCTGGTGAACGACAAGGAGGTATCCGACCACCACGCCCTGATTCCCACCCTGGAACTGGAAAAGGCGGATGTCCCTGCGTTGCCTGTGGGCGAGCGAAATATCCTTCTGCTGGTCTGCTGCAAGCTGCTGTGTGCGGCGGCGGAGCCTTTCGTGTATGAGGTGGTCACGGCTACCTTTAACTGCGGCGGCCACACTTTCACGGCAAAAGGAAAGCAGGTGCTTTCCCAGGGCTGGCGGGCCATCCAGGAGGTGTTCCGTTCCTCCCTGAAGGAGAAGCCGGAGGATGAAGATACCGAGGGTGTCCTTCCCGCCTTGACCGAGGGGCAGGTCTTTGAGCCGGTCTCCGCCTCCGTCACCGAGCACTTCACTTCGCCCCCCAAGCCCTACACGGAAGATATATGCTGTGAAAGGGGGATAAGAAATCACCCATAGAAAGGAGCGTTCCCATGAAACCCAAGAAATTAGGCAACGGTAAAATCACCGCCCTTTATGAGAGATTGAGCCGTGACGATGACCTTACAGGCGATAGTAACAGCATTATCAATCATGATGTAATGTATAGAGGGTGGAATACACCAAAAAACATTACATCATGACT
>DXYE01000152.1 GCA_019415985.1 Clostridiales bacterium | reverse complement strand
ATTTATATGTGGGGCCGTCGCTTCGGCAACAGACTGCAAGCAGGCAGAGAAATGACGGAGGAGAAGGAATATGTATCGAATATTGGAAAAAAGATCATTGAATGAAACAACGGATTACATGCGGATCGAAGCACCGCTGATCGCCAAAAAAGCACAGCCGGGGCAGTTCATCATTTTCAGAATCGATGAAACCGCAGAACGCATTCCTCTGACCATAGCGGATTTTTCGAGGGATGAGGGCTGGGTAGCTATTGTTTTCCAAAAGGTCGGAAAATCTACCATGCGTTTGGGAGAACTGAAGGCCGGTGATTTTCTCTTGGATTTTGTAGGACCGCTTGGCACCGCTTCTCATCTTGAGGGATTCGGACGTGTAGCCGTGGTCGGCGGTGGTCTCGGTTGTGCTATTGCTTATCCACAGGCTAAAAAGCTTCATGAACTTGGAACGGCGGTTGATATTATAGCAGGCTTTCGCTCGGAGCAGTTGATTATTTTAAAGGATGAAATGGCGGCGGTTTCGGATCGCCTGCTGATTTATACCGACGATGGTTCAAATGGAAAAAAAGGTCTTGTAACAGATGGTCTGCGCAGTTTGATAGAGGCGGGGACTGCGTATGATATGGTCATCGCAATTGGACCGCCTATTATGATGAAATTTGTATGTAAGCTAACAAAATCCTTTGATCTTCCTACCGTCGTAAGCATGAATCCTATTATGATCGACGGAACTGGCATGTGTGGCTGCTGCCGTGTTACAGTCGGTGGGGAGATCAAATTCGCCTGCGTGGACGGTCCTGATTTTGACGGACATCTTGTGGATTTTGATGAGTTGATTCAACGCAATCAAATGTATAGGGAACAGGAGCAGCAGGCTGTGCGGGATTATAACTGCAGGCTTTTGAAAATGGGAAGAGAGCTTGAGAAATAAACCACAAAACAGCTAAATTAGGGGCCGTATGATCTTCGTCTGCGCCACGGCGCAGGACATCTCAGTCAGGCCAAAGAAAGGATCTTCATAACTATGGCAAAATTGAATATGCAGAAGAATAAGGTGCCGATGACAGAGGCTGACCCAACGGTCAGAAATCAAAACTTTGAGGAAGTGGCCAAAGGTTACACAGAAGAAGAGGCGAAAACGGAAGCAGCGCGCTGTCTGCACTGCAAGAACAGACCCTGTATGGACGGGTGTCCGGTTTCTGTTCGAATTCCTGAATTTTTAGCTGCCGCAGCCGAAGGCGATTTCCTCGGCGCATATCAAATAATTCTGTCTACAAATGCCCTGCCAGCCGTTTGCGGCCGTGTATGTCCGCAGGAGAACCAGTGTGAGGGGAAATGTGTTCGTGGGCTCAAGGGTGAAAGCGTTGGAATCGGCCGCTTGGAACGTTTCTGCGCCGATTATTATATGAAAGCTCATCCGCAGGAAGATTCGAGTGCCGATGTCGATAAAAAGGTAAGCCCAAACGGGAAAAAAGTCGCCGTTATTGGTTCAGGACCCGCAGGTCTGACGTGTGCGGGGGACCTGGTCCAGCTTGGATATCAGGTAACGATATTTGAGGCAATGCACACGGCAGGCGGTGTACTGGTATACGGTATACCGGAGTTCCGTTTGCCGAAAGCCATTGTCAAGCGGGAGATAGAGGAGCTGAAACGCAGAGGTGTGGATATCGTTCTGAACACCGTAATCGGCCGTGTACTTTCTATTGACGAGTTGCTCGCTTCCGGGTATGAAGCCGTGTTTATAGGCAGCGGTGCAGGACTTCCGAGTTTTCTCGGCATTCCGGGCGAAAATGCAAACGGCGTGTACTCGGCAAATGAATTCCTCACCCGCACAAATCTCATGAAAGCATACCGTTCAGAATATGATACACCGATACAAAAAAGCCGGAATGTGGCGGTTGTAGGCGGCGGAAATGTCGCTATGGACGCCGCACGCTGCGCAAAGCGACTGGGCGCTGAAAATGTCTACATTCTTTATCGCCGCAGCGAAGAAGAGATGCCGGCAAGACGAGAGGAAATCCATCATGCAAAGGAAGAGGGTATTCTCTTTAGAATGCTCACCAACCCGGTTCGTATCAACGCGGATGAAAAGGGAAACGTCGTCTCTGTGACCTGCAACGAGATGGTGCTGGGAGAACCGGATGCTTCCGGCAGAAGGCGTCCGGTTCCCAAGGAAAATTCTGAATTTGAAATTGCGCTGGATACGGTGATCATGGCTATCGGAACGCGTCCGAATCCTTTGCTGCATATGACAACACCAGGTTTGGACACCAATACCCGAGGCTGTATCATCGTAAAAGAGGACGGCGTATCGACATCGCGCGAGCATGTATATGCCGGCGGAGACGCGGTGACGGGTGCTGCAACCGTTATATTGGCAATGGGGGCCGGCAAGGATGCGGCGAGAGCCATACACAGACAGCTATCCGACTTAAGAGAGCAGTGATTCAGTCCTTACTGCTTCAGCTCGATAGATATGTATGGTCGGGAATTTATTTCATAATCAATTTCGAATAATTAAATTAAAAGAATTAAGGAGGGTACCAATGGGGATTATATATGATGCCTCCCAAAAGGTTTTCCAGCTCAATACAAAGAATTCCACCTATCTGATTCAGATTTCAAAGGGCGGATTTCTTCTGCATTTATATTACGGTGCTCCGATACCTCAAATAACAGATTTCAGCGACAGACAGGTCCATCTGCCGACATCCAGTATTTCCGCAGTATCACCGTCCGGGGGATTTACGCTGGATACCGCTGCGCTTGAATATCCCTGTAACGGTACGGGGGATTTCCGCGCCAGTGCGCTTCAAATCAAAGGGGTGAACGGAAGCGCCGCTACGGATATTCGATATAAAACCCATGAAATATTTCCGGGGAAATATAGGATCCCGGGGATGCCTGCCACTTATGTAGAAAACGACGGGGAAGCCCAAACGCTTGCTATTGTCGCCGAAGATGCTCTGACCGGTGCTGAGGTGACGCTGTACTATACGGTTTTTGAAGCGTACAGCGCTATGGCGCGCGCGGTCAGGGTGGTCAACCGCGGAAAGCACCCGTTTGATATTGAACGCATTTACAGTTCCTGTACGGATTTTCAGACCCGGTCATTTGATATGATACATCTGCACGGACATTATGGGTATGAACGGAGAGTCAGCCGGCATCCGTTAGATTTCGGCATGCAGGCAATCGGAAGCAAAAGGGGTTCGTCCAGTCACCAGCATAATCCTTTTATGGCGCTGGCAGATACAGAGGCGACGGAAACCACGGGAGAAGTTTATGGGTTCAGTCTGGTATACAGCGGTAATTTTTCCATAGAGGCTGAGGTTGACTGCTATGAAACCACACGCGTCCTTGTCGGCATTCATCCGGCGGATTTCAACTGGCATCTGGAGGTGGGAGAAAGCTTTTGGACGCCGGAGACCGTCAGCGTATATTCCGACAAGGGGATCGGAGAAATGAGCCGGATTTTTCATAAGCTGTATCGGCATCAGCTCTGCCGCGGAGAGTGGAAGACAAAAAAGCGGCCTATTGTTGTCAATAACTGGGAAGCGACTTATTTTAATTTTGACGATGAAAAGTTGGTATCTATCGCCAAAGATGCAGCAGAGCTCGGTATTGAGATGTTGGTTATGGACGACGGATGGTTTGGCTGCCGCAACAATGACAGTTCTTCCCTCGGAGATTGGTTCGTCAATGAAAATAAGCTGCGCGGAGGTCTGAAAAGTCTGGTAGAGCGCATCAATGCGCTCGGTGTAAAATTCGGTATTTGGTTTGAACCGGAAATGGTTTCACCTGTCAGCCGCCTTTACGAAGCGCATCCTGACTGGTGCCTGAAAATCGATGGCCGCGAGATGTCCATCGGCCGCAATCAATATGTACTGGATATGTCCCGTGCAGATGTACGCGATTATTTATTCGGGTGTATTGCGGATATTCTTTCGGGTGCCAATATTGAATATGTCAAGTGGGATTTTAATCGAAATTTGACTGAAGCGGGGAGCGCCCTTCTGCCTGCGGTAAGGCAGAAGGAGATCTTCCACCGGTATGTCCTTGGCCTGTATGAGCTGCTTGAGCGACTGACAGCGGCATTTCCGCACATTCTATGGGAGGGCTGTTCTGCCGGAGGCGGACGCTATGATCCAGCTATGCTATACTACTCACCTCAGATTTGGACCAGTGACACAACAGATGCCATAAGACGCGTTGAAATCCAGTTTGGAACCACCATGGTTTATCCTGCGTCTTCCATGAGCGCACATGTGTCCGCTGTGCCAAACCACGGCTCTGGCCGCGTCACATCTTTTGAGACGCGTGGAAACGTGGCTATGGCCGGCGCCTTTGGGTATGAGTTGGATCTTAACAAGCTGGATGATCACGAAAGGTCCTGCGTCAAAAAGCAGGTGGCGGATTATCATAAATACTACCGACTGATACAGGACGGGGATTATTACCGTCTTGTGTCACCTTTCGAGCAGCCAAACTACTGCTGCTGGATGTATGTGTCACCCGAAAGGGACGAGGCGCTGGTTACTTTTGTCGTGATGCACTGGATTACCCGCAAGGTTTTGTTCTTAAAACTGCAGGGACTTGACAGAGATAAAATGTATCAGGATGAAGAGAGCGGAAAAATTTATTCCGGAGCTTTGCTGATGCATTCCGGTCTAAACTTATCCGGATATTATCAGGATGGATCCAGCGTTGTTATACACTTGAAGGAAATAAAGTAAATCAAAATTGTCCGTTTCACTTGGAACGGACAATACTTGTCTTCTGCGTTTAATCTTTGATTGTAAATGGGGAAGGAGGCACATAGGATGAGGTCACGAATATTCAAGGTCGTTTTTGGCACATCTATCGCAGTCGCGGCAGCTTGCTTTTTGTTAATTATGGGCGGGCTGTACCGATATTTTTCAGGTCAGTTTGCAGACGAGCTGGAAAATGAAGCACTGTATCTCAAACAGGGAATTGAAAAAAACGGCGTGCTTTTTTTTGAAGGTCTGGAGGTTCCGCACGATCAGCGTGTGACCTGGATAGATGCGACAGGCGATGTGCTATACGACAGCTCGGCCGACGCAGAAGCGCTGGAAAATCACAGCGATAGGAAAGAATTTGTGGAAGCTATGGAATCCGGGACAGGCCGCGGAGAGCGTTATTCCGCTACGCTGTCGGAGCGAACGCTGTACTATGCTGTAAAATTAAACGATGGTACGGTCCTCCGAGTTGCCGGTACGCAATATTCCGTATGGGCCATTTTAATCGGTATGCTGCGACCAGTTACAGTGGTGATTCTGCTTGTCGTTGCCGCATCTGCTTTTTTAGCCTCACATCTTTCAAAAAACATTGTCAGGCCGATCAATGCTATTGATTTAGAGCATCCGGAGGAAGCGGAGACCTATGAGGAGCTGACGCCGCTTCTCCGACGAATGGCGGCTCAGAATAGAGAAATACAAAAGAGAATAGATGCGCTCAAGCGTACCAGGCAGGAGATTTCAGCAATCACAGAAAATATGTCGGAGGGGTTTCTCGTTGTGGATCGCAGCACGGATATTTTGTCGTATAATCACAGTGCTCTCAAGCTGCTTGGCACAGATACCGCTGAAATCGGCCAAAGTGTTCTGACATTGAATCGCAGCATGGAATTCCGAATTACGGTAGAGG
>DXYE01000151.1:2463-5736 GCA_019415985.1 Clostridiales bacterium | reverse complement strand
CACAGGATGTGTATCTCAGCGTAGCAGGCGGCTTGCGTCTGGACGAGCCGTCCGCCGATATGTCCTCGGCGCTTGCACTGATTTCCACGCTTCGGGATCTTCCCGTGCGTGAGGATTTGATCGCTTTTGGCGAAATCGGTCTTTCCGGCGAATGCAGAGCCGTCACCGGCATCGATATCCGAATCAGCGAAAGCAGACGTCTCGGCTTTAAAAAGATCGCCATTCCATATAGGGCGATGAACAAGCTCAAAGCCAACACAGAAGGCGTGGAAATCATCCCAATCCGCAGTGTATTCGATCTGCTCAAGCTGCTTGCCTGATTGCTTTCGTCTTTCATTTGATTCCTCGTGCAATGATATATGTGCGAGGTCGTCAGAAAGGAAGCAGTAAGCCGTTTTGCCTTTTGGACGGTTGCCGACAAGGACGGCATCCTTTAGGATCTGAAGCTGATGCAAAATGGTCTACTGTGCCATTCCCGATAGGTCGGCAAACAGTACAGGCGCACATCTCGAATTCGATGAAGAAGCCTTTTCAGCAATGTTGATAAATGGGTGAAGTAAAACGGGATATACTTAAAAAGATGTCAACGAACAAACATATTACCAGGCACAATTGCAAAGTTTGAAACGTCAAATTCAAACAGACCTCGAAAAACTCGGTATCTTATGCAAATTTCTTCAAAAAACGCACCAACGATATAAAAAAACACCCCCGCCCAAAAGCAGGAGAAGGAAAGAATTTGGCTTTGATCGGCACCACTGCATGCCTCACATCCGACCGAACTGACACCGGCACACCCACATGCTCCAGCTCTGTCAGAGGACCGACAAGGAGTGAGGACGGCTCCCTTGTCGTGCTTCAATTATAGCATAAAATATCCATTTTTTGAAGCATCATTTATACCAAATTTGAAGCATTTTTATTGTGCAATATGCTATAATAATGCAAAAAAAGAGGTAAAACCAATGTACAGAGAAGTTTTTCCATCAAGATTAAAAAAAGCAAGAAGTGAAGCAGGATACACTCAAAGAGAAGTCGCGGCATTCACACAAATACCAATAAGTACTATCGCAAAGTACGAAACAAATAAACTCGAACCAGACCTTGAAAAGCTCGGAATACTATGCGATTTTTTTGAGAAAAGCGCAGACTATTTCATAGGCAGAGCATCAAAATAAAAAAACTGGAACCCGAACAAACCCTAACGCCGAAAAAGAAGCGCACGGCGCGCCGATCCGGCGCACCGTGCGTGCCGCTATCCTTTTTCGCCGTCCCAGGGCTTGTAACGTGACGGCAGCGGGGGAAGGGGAGGGCGCTCCCAGCTGTCAAAGTACCTGTAATACTTCGGACGGTAAAGCCAGCCGCCAAAGACGCGCTGCAAAAACCGGGGCTTGCAATATCCCTGCACGATCTCCCCGAGCTTCTCGCTGTCCGACTTCTTCGGGTCGGGGATAATAATGCCATACGGGACACGGTAATACCTTGTGGACCACATGCCGGTAAACGCACCCTTGTAGACATAGTACACGCGGTCAGTGATGACACGGATCCGCTTGTCAAGTCCGTCCCACTGCTGGGTAAAAATGATAATGTCGCTTTTGTAGTGCCGGTGAAGAAGAAAAAAAGAAATCTTCTGAACCATATCGGCAGAACGGTTCTTGAAATCCCTGCTGTCAGCAAAAAGCGTGCCTTCGTCGATGAGGATAATGCAGTTATGAAGGTCGTACCTGCCGACACACTCATTATCAATCCTGATATAGCCCTTTACGGCCAAATCGATATTGCCGTACACCGTATAGCCTCTGGAAATATATTTTACCGCCATACTGGAAAGCAGCGTTGTTTTGCCGCAGCCGGGAAGGCCGAAATACAACGAGATCATAAACACACCTCATAAAAAGATACTTCCCCGCCGATGGGCGGGGAAGTGCTGCGGGATCAGAAACCGGAAACCAAACTACGCACAAAACCGATGCCGCGGGAAATGACCCAGAAGCCAATACCGAGACCGATTACGGGCAAAAGAGCCGCCCACGCTCCGGAAGAACCGAAAATAGCGGTAATCAAAGAGCCAACGGCTTCTACACCATCAGCAGTCCATTCTACAATATCCATTCCAGTAGATACAGCCTCACTTTCCATACTTTTTAATCACCTTTCAAAAATCTATGTAAACCGCGCCTAACGTCTTCTGAAGGCCTTGACAAAATCGATCAGGACACGGAAAACACCGATTGTAAGCACAATCGCAAGCACGCAGGTGGTATATACCACATACGATTCCCAGTTATACGAGCCGGATATATCAATATCCAGCAATTGACGGACTATGTTATACATCGTATCACCACCTGTAATAATGGCACATATCCAGAATAAGGACAAGGCCGAAAATCAGCATACCGATAACCAGAACGGGCATGATATACGTAAGCCAAAAGGACGAACCGAAGAACGCGCCGCCGAGGTCTATCACAAAATCAATCATGCGGCATCCTCCAGTAAATCATCACCAGCAATGCGATGACAAGAAGATAATAGATATTGCTCATTTGCGTTTGCTCCTTTTGCTTTTGGCAGCCTTGTCACTTCCGGCGCCGCCGAACAGGGCAGGGGAGATCAGAAACGAAAAACAGATGCCGAGAATCGCAAACGAAATCATATACGACCACATGTCGATACCGACGGCAGCGGTACCCATATCATGCAGCCACGTCTGAATATTCTCAAACACTTCCGATAAGCTGTTATACACTGTCTGCATTTCAATCCCTCCCAAGAACGCGAAGGACCACAACGGCGCCGATCAGAACGGAAATGTACGACATAATCTGTGCCGGCAGCAAGGTATCAAACGCAGCTGCGACGGTAAACGGGACCTGCACAAGCTGCTGCGCAAAATTGACCATATCCTGCAGGAAGCCGAACACAAATTCGACAAGCGTAGTTACAAGGTCGAAAAACCCTTTTATCGCATTGACAATACCGCCGAACATTCCTTATCACTCCTTAACCGATACCGTAGAGAATAACCTTCGTGAGCCACAGGCCGCATGCCGTCAGAATGAACGTCCAGACGAAATCGATTGAAAAAAGCCAGTTCAAAACACCGGAAGCGTTCGTATCATAGACAACGGGATCGGGAGTCGAATACACGATATCGCCGACGTCAAGGCCATCAAGCACCGCATCGGCACGGGACTGCACACCGGCGTTTTCGTTGGACATGTCATCGATCGCGGGATTTGACCATGTGTCCTGCATAGCGTCTAT
>DXYE01000151.1:1828-2453 GCA_019415985.1 Clostridiales bacterium | reverse complement strand
TCTATAATCTTATCGGCATTCTCCGAATTGCTGTTTATAATCAGCTGCGTATTATTGTTAATCGCATCCGTTACAACATCAGTCGCAGACATAACCTTTAAACGCAATTCCGAAAAATCAAAAGTCAGCGAAGTGTTATACGCCCATACATATTCTGTAGCGATATCGACTTTAAGGCTGTAGCCCTGATTAGGCTCACCGGGTGTTAACGGCTCAAGAAAAGAATCCGAAGGAACATAAAAATTCAGCATATACCCACGGGGCTGTTGTCCGACAATCAAAGGCTCTATCGTATATGCGGAATATTCAAAAACCAAATCGCTCAATCCGTTCTCTATCGATATTTTCTGACTTAGATTGTTAAAACCATCGGCATTCAATTCCAGAACGGCTAATGCAAACCCAATCCGCACAAATTCATCGTCGGCAACCTCAAAAGCAGGTATCGGATCCAATGTCTGGTGAAAATAAAACTCCATCAATCCGCTGTAATCCTGAAATACATTCTGTTCAAGCTCGACACGCCGAACAAAATGCACAGGCTCGCTAAATTGTGCAACGGTATCCGAGTAATAATCGACCGAAGAAACATTTACGTTATACTTCAAAGAAGGCTGCACAACAC
>DXYE01000151.1:0-1818 GCA_019415985.1 Clostridiales bacterium | reverse complement strand
ACAACACCTTCATACGTAAAAGTTACAAAAGGATTAGCACTTGCATAACCTATAACCTCATAATCGGAAGCATAGGAGGACACACAAAGCGACGTAAGGATAAGGGCGATGGATACGAAGGCCATAATCACTTTTTGCACTGTACGTCACCGCCTCCGGCGCTCATCAAAGAAAAACCGGAAAATGTTCTGGTCGAGAAGCTGCCGGCGCTCCCTGAAAGGTTCGTAATCTTCGTCAGTGCCCAAGTACCAGAGCATTTGCATCAGCATATCTTCATGCAGCTTCCGTCTGGCACGGCTGCGAGCACGGTATGCGATGATAAGGAAAACGAGGACGAACCACGCCAGCAAAAGTATACATTGGTAAATGATTTCCATTCGCACATCCCCTGAATTGAACAAAATTTTTATTTTGTATAATTGTCTCCGTCAAAATCGCGCATAATCTTTATGATGAGATTACGTATCTTCATACGCAAGTTTTGCAAATTGAAGTACGCTTCGTAGTCATTTAACGCACGCAATGGTACACTTATATTTGGAGATATTTGTAACTATATCAGGAGGAACCCTACCTATGCGATCGCCGAACGCCCGTATGCAGCGCCTGATGCGAATCTGTGTACGAGATTTTCGTTTTACCAATGGATTTACACTGGAAAAAATGGCAGAGCATCTTAAGCTTTTGCCAGAAGACTATGAAGCGTTGGAAAACGGAGAAGCCGAGTTTTCGGCCGTGACACTAACCTTTTTTCTTTCCCTTCTATCCGCCGATGAGCTTGACGCAGTTCCGTCCCGCTTTCGAAAAAAAAATGGTCGTCCAATTTCATTACAAACCAAAAATTGACGTCAAGCCTTAAATAAGAATAAGCCGGCAGCTCGGAACATATGAAGTGGTCAAAAGATAACAGACAGAAAAAAGCGAACTAAACCATCTGTTTTATTCTAAATTAAATAGGTGGTTTACCGTAATGAACTGTTTGATCGATGACGAAATTCAGATTGATTGCCGCACTCCCGATAACGAATAACGAAACCTTGAAGCGGCCGAAGAAGCATTCCAAGACAGCGTTATCCCTGGAATCCCTGGAAATTCCGGCTCTTGGCATGCATCACGTTATATTCTCTAAATAAGGCTTGGTAACCTGCCGATGTGTACCGATTACCCTGATCGCTGTGCAAAAAGATGGGGTGGCCGGTACACTTCGCTTTTTAGCTTTTTTTGCAGAGCGGGATCGTCTTTTTGGACGAATTCTGCGCATAGATTGCCCCACATACGTATCAATCGGTTTACAGTTGCAGGGCATCTCGAATTTGGTGACATCCCATTTTATCTTAACTTATTCTTGACAAAAGGAAAAACGAGAATTATAATAAAATGCAGGGATTGAAAAATTGATTTTGCATATTCGCGCCGAAAATTTAAGTATTTTTATGTTTATAAAGGTGATTTGCATATGGCAAAAGCCATAGATAAAACATTTCTGTTTGAGCAAATGCCGGTAAAAAAAGCTGTGCTCAAGCAAATCCTTCCATCCGTTATCAGCCAGATGATTGTGCTGATTTACAGCTTGGCAGACACGTATTTTGTAGGATTATTAAACGAACCGCAGCAAACGGCTGCCGTTACCATTGTCTCATCCGCCTTCACAATGCTGACAGCCGTGTCCAACCTGTTCGCAATCGGCGGCGCCAGTCTTGCAGCCCGCGCACTGGGACAACGCAACGATGAAAAAGCCAAACAAATATGTGCTGTTTCCTTTTGGGGCGGTCTTGTCACTTCGGTTTTGTTTTCTGTTTTCTTTTGGAGTCTCTCCTC
>DXYE01000150.1 GCA_019415985.1 Clostridiales bacterium | reverse complement strand
AGCGTATTCTGATAACAACGAAACATTTTGAACGGGAGGAACTCGCCATGCCCGAAGCTTCTTCAAAACGACGAGTCAAAAGGAGAAAACCCCGGCTTGTTCTTATTCTCTCCGGCTTGTTGATTTTCCTGATTTTAGCCGGTATTTTTTGGGGAGAACGTGTCAAGCCTCTTGTTCTCCAATTTGCAGAAGCCAGGTGTAAAGTCCTATTGACGGATATGGTTAATCAGGCCATAGCCGACCGTATGTCAGAAGAAGGGCTTTCAGGCTTCGACGTTATGCAATTCGAAAAGGACGACAGCGGATCGGTCGTAGCTATGCAGGTCGATACCATCAGCGTCAATCAGATCAAAAGCGTCATTTCACTCGCCGTCTCCGAATCCCTGTCTGATACCGAGACAGACGGGTTGGCCTTTTCCATTCCACTTGGCAATTTGACCGGTCTGGAATGGCTTTCTGGTCATGGCCCGCTCATCCGCTGCCATGTGATTTATGAGGGAGGATTGACCACAGATCTGGTGAACAGTTTTTCCTCTGCCGGCATTAACCAAACACACTATCAAACACTGATCAGCGTGACGGCATCCCTCTCTGTTGCCTTTCCTCTGGCAGGAGGGGACATCAGCGTTACGTCTGCCGTCCCCATTGCGGAAACCGTTTTAATGGGAGATGTGCCCGAAGCTTACACTTACATCGGCCGCGTTTCCGCTGACGACCGGGATTATCTTGCGGACTACAGTGCGGGAAACGGCGCCTCATAACCTTTATCGAATTTTCCTGCACTCCAAATAGAAACGTTTGTCATCCGCTTCGCCCATTGAAAAAGTTTTTCTGGGAAGCGCGCCTTCTTTGATCACGGTTCGAAATAAATCATCCTTTTCCATTCCGCGGAACAGGAACCCTGCTGTATTGCTCTGCCGCGCAAGCTTCTTCGTCGCCTCCACTCCGTGGATGTAATCTACAAATGCTTCTTTGTGCGTCTTTAAATAATCGTCCAGAAAGTTCTGCAGCGTTCCAACCGGAAGCTGCGCGGATGGATTTCTGACGATCACCGTTTCCTCTCTTCCGCCAGCCAGATACGCAAACACATGCCCCTTCCCTTTCTCGGAATCGCCGGCTGGTCCGGATATTCTGATCGCATCAGGGTAATACCTGCAGAAGGACTGTATTAAATCCTCTGTATCCACTCGGAAGACCGCACGATAAATCGGTTCAAAGCAAAGCGAAGCGTCGTGTAGGTTCATCACTTCAACCAGTGCATACCGCGCAGGATGTTTCATAGCCTCTTCGTCTGTCAAAGTCTGGCGCAGCTGTTCAAACGCTGTTTTCGCCGTTGCCAGAGAATGATTGCCATCGCCTACGGCAAAAACCAGCGGATTCTCGTCTCCGTATTTTGTATAAAAGGCTTCCGGCTCCGCCAATACCGTTACAGCATTGATCACCCGTTGTTGCTGCTCCTCAGTCAGACGAATTCCCCGAAGATGACCGCCGTTCATCATGAGTTCAAAATCATACAGCGGCTGCTTCCAATCCATCTCCGCCGTCAGCGGTTCTATAACGGTTTCCGCCTTATCATCCATAAGCAGAATGACATGCGGAAGCTCCAACGGAGCCCCCTCCCGTATTTTAACCCGCGGCGGAATCCGGCTGAGTACCGTTCCCTCTGTTGCACGAATAGGCGCAGCAGACCCGCGGCGGAAATCATAATCCATAAGATCGACCGCACCAATGATGCTGTGCCGTACTGCGCCTGAGGAAAGACGGCGCTCCGTGTAAATCAAAGCATTTTTTTCCTCTCTCAGCACATTTGAAAGGTACAATTGCATATATACACGAATTTTTGAAATTCTTTCGTCGACTTCTGGCGATTCTAAATAAATCTCGGGCAAAATCATATTCAGTGCAGATGGAGAATCTCCCACGATTTGGCTGACCTGCTCCCAATAATTCGGATCTGATGTATACTGGTCACAGGCAATCACACTCCATTTTTTATAGTCGCAGTTTTGAGGGAGCAAAATATCCGAACTGTATAAATACTGACGTTCCATATTTTTTCAGCGTCCGCCCTGTGCGTCCGCTCTCCTTTCTTTGATGAATCGGTCCATTTAGCTTAACTCAGCGGTTCTGGTTTGGGGGGATCCGAATGGATCAATATTCAAGAACAGCTTGAATATAAAAGCTATATTCTCCCGCCTTCTCTGTCCTCCGTTTGCAGGCGGACTATTTGTCATATGGCCGCTCGGCAATTCATAATATAATATACAGGTTACGAGAAGACATAGCAACTCCGGCCCCTTATAGCTTCTTGCTTTATCATGGTTTACAGGCAAACGCATCAAACCTGCATCCGAATATACCGCAAAGGCTGCAAACATGCGGTACTTATTATACACGACGTGTGCGGGTTTAACGAACCAACTCGTTTGGATACATAAAACAGGCGGTGTCGGGAGAGTTTCTCCTACACCGCTCTTTTTTTATTATACCTCTTATTAGATGAAAAGTCAATAGACTGTTCTCCTTTTTATTTCAACCCGCCGTGCTGCGTCAGGAGGGACAGAAGGGATGTAAGATCAGGCATATCGACGGTCGATAAAGCCAAAAATAGATTCAAGCCCCGTTGTGAGGGTCAATTTATTACTCGAAGGTACTCGCCTGCTTTCATGATATCTGTCAATTTTTATTCAACACCTGCAGCAGATTTTCAAGTTCAATAAAGTCCAACTGCTGCTGTTGGTCGCTCAGAGCGTTTTTGGGGTCCGGATGCACTTCCAGCATAATGCCATCCACCTCCATAGCGAGAACCGCCTTCATAACAGGCAGCAAAATATCTTTCCTGCCGAGTGAATGACTTAGATCTACTACAACCGGCAGTGATGTTTCTTTTTGAATGGCTGCAATCCCCGCAATATCCAGCATATTTCTCGTTGAACGGTCAAAGGATCGTATACCTCTTTCACACAAAATTACCTTGGTGTTCCCTTCCGCTACGATATATTCTGCCGCCAACAGAAATTCGGAAACTGTCGACATATACCCCCGTTTGAGCAGTACTGGATGTCCTGTCTTCCCTACTTCTTTAAGCAAGGCAAAATTGTCCATGTTTCGTGAGCCTACCTGCAGGATGTCAAGATAATTCACACCCGCCTGAACATCTCTGGGATCAAGAATCTCCGAGACTGTCAGCAATCCGTATTTTTTTCCGAGCTCACGGAGGATTTTCAGCCCTTCCCTTCCCAGTCCCTGAAACGAATAGGGCGACGTTCTCGGTTTAAAAGCGCCGCCGCGCAATATCGGTATCTCATGTTTTACAAGAAGCTTTGCCGTTTGTTCCATCTGCGCCACGCTCTCAACAGAGCATGGACCGGCGATCACAGATGATTTGCGTTTCAAAGAGAACATAGACTGAAGAGAATCGAATTTTATTTTATGCAGTTTGAGACTGTCAAGAGCTTTCGGCATAGTCAAATCTCCTGTTATAAAAATAAATGCCCAATAGATGCTTCCTATGTGAGGCTGCGCATTACCGCTTCCGCATAAAAAACGAAACAATTCATTTCGGGCGAGCTTTTACATCATATATCTATCGGCCGATCCTGTGTTTCAAAAATCAGACATCTCTGCATCAATCGCAAGTCGCTATCGTTCCGATCCCCTCTCCAATTGCAGTCGGCAGGACAATCAGGTTTAAACAGCCTTATCAACACATCGGTCCTTATAACTTTCCCCCTCCTACAACGTCCACTTGTGCCGTGTTCCGCAATAAAACATATGGCACGTTAAGATTTACGCGATATAACAGCCGCAGAAAAAATGTTTTAAATACATACGCATTTTACAGGAAAAAAGAGTATTTGACAACCAACAATCGACATGATCTTCTTGCACTCTGGAGGATTTCACAGTCAAGGCAACAAAAATCTGTTCTTTTTGAATATCCTCAACGATAAAAGAGATGACGAGCCGTCAGCATCAAAAGGGAGAACAAACATGATTCCCTTTATCTTATTTTTACTGTATTCAAAAACAAATTGATTATCCTGTCCATCTCAATTTTATTGAATATTGTACAGAGTATGCTGCATTATAAATAAAAATTGCAGCGGCTTTATGCCGCTGCAAACATAATGTATTCAGATCTTTTCCTTTACCTTAGCGCTCTTGCCGACTCTGTCACGAACATAGTAAAGCTTCGCGCGTCTGACTTTACCTTTGCGGACTACATCCACTTTTTCTACATTGGGCGAATGCAGAGGAAATGTTTTTTCCACGCCTACACCGTAAGCCACACGACGAACGGTAAAAGTTTCAGAAATCCCCCCGCCCTTTTTAGCAATAACAGTTCCTTCAAACAACTGGATTCTTTCTCTAGTACCTTCTTTGATCTTATTGTGTACACGTACCGTATCACCAATTTGAAACTGCGGTACGTCTGTTTTAAGCTGCTCACTTGTAAAAGCCTCGATTATTTTATCCATTCCAGGCTCCTCCTTTTCGTCACCGGACATTCATGCAGAGCATCGCAGCGGACTGTCCTGATTTTCAATTTTTACGCTATGACCCGCATATCAGGACACAACATATATTATATTGTAACACAATATCGTTTTATTGACAAGCCTTTTATGTAGCCGTTAATTGTTAATTTTATATGAATCATCCGAGCAGCTGGTGAAGCCACTGTTCCCGCAGCATCAGAGACAAGCCGTCCTGTGCTTGGCTCTCGTCCGAGCCGAAGCCAATAATTTCTGGTATGATCTCCCCTTCGTTCACCTGCATAAGCTGCGGCAATCTTTCCCGTAAATATTGCTCCGGTTCACCTATGACTGACGGCAAATGATTTTCTATAACCATAACATCCGGCTGGGCAAGATGCAACAGCGCGGCTGCCGCTTGGGAAATCGCCTGCCCAGTAGTATCCGTCCAGCCCTGCTGTATAACAGCCTGCTCCAGGCGGGCGTTATTCGGCATCCAGCCGATATTTCCAGCACATCCGCCTGCCTTTCCCCTTAATAGCGCTCCACGATACAGCAAGGTACTGCACAATCCCCAGCCTGTATATAAATAGGCAATCATTTTTTCCTTATTCGTGTCGAGTTTGGCTGTCAAAGCATGGGCAGATGCGATCATATCCTCCAGAATCATATCAGCCTTCAGCTTCAATACCTCTTCAATGCAGCGGGTGATACCGATCGTCTCCATTTCCGGCCACTGACTGCACTGCACCCGGTCGTTATCCCTGTCATATTTTCCGGGGATCAGTACGCCAATGCCTATGCAATGCTGCATTTCTAACTGTCTAAGCATATAAATCTTTACATTTTTTAAAAAAATATATAGGTTTTCCTCAAAAAAGAAGCTCATGTTATAATGATAAGCCACAACATCCCTCACCGTCAGGGATGCATTTCGCACCGTCATTGTAAAATTCCGGTTGGAGAGGTCAATCAGCATTATAAATTTGGACGGATGCAGACAAACCAGACCCGCCTTGCGCCCGGCTATATGCTTGGTCTCTTTTGTCTGTGCAATGACCTGCTGCTCCAGAAGCGCATCAACCGCTTTTCCAACGGTCATTAAGCTTAATTTTGTCTGCTCCGCAATCTCAGCACGGCTGATTTTATCCTTTGTTACAATAGAATTTAATATGGAAATAAAGCTGTCTTTTTTGATATTGCTCATATTGACACGCTCCATTTCCACATTCCTCCTTATCTCTATTCAAACTGTTCATTTCTTTTCATATGTCCGCATATATTTAACCGGCTGTACCC
>DXYE01000015.1 GCA_019415985.1 Clostridiales bacterium | reverse complement strand
CCGTTGTAGAAGATGCATATTTTTCCGGCCCACGGGCCATCCGAGCTATATTTCCATATTTATGCCTGATGTCCGAGGTATACAGACAGAGGATTAAATGTAAATTTTATAAAACGTAAATGCTATTAAAAATTAAATAAAATATTTATATGTGCGAGGCACGATGGCGCCACACCTCTCAGGTAGGCGTCACTGAACCGATTTTGCGGAATCAACACCGCACAAATTCGGAGAAGATAAGCATCCAAAATTTTTGGGGAAAGCAATGGAATTGTTTACATCCATAAGAATAAATTCGGAAAACCTCTTGACATGTTCTTTGATTTTCGCTACAATATATAATGTTGCAGAATGATAGAATGGATATTTTATATAAATCAAGCTGTCTGCCTGTAACCGCAAATGGCGTGTACGAAGGAATCTTGCGGCACCGGCAGTGGCGTACCGGCGGATATCGCATGCTTCCTTTCAATTGAATTTATCGTGCACGCAGGACAATTACATAGGCAAGGAGGAACAATATGTTTTGGAGTATCGTTTCCGCCTTGATTGCTGTAGTTGTTTCGCTTCCGATCGGCTTTTTTATCGGTAGATGGCACCGAAAGAAATTTGCCGAAAGAGAGATCGGTTCTGCTGAGGCTAAGGCCAGTAGCATCATCGAAGAAGCTATGAAGGAGAGCGAAACAAAGAAAAAGGAAGCGTTGATAGAAGCGAAGGAGGAGATTCTTCGCAATAAAAACGAAGCCGAACGGGAAATAAAGGAGCGCCGGGCAGAGCTTTCTCGTCTGGAACGCAGGACGGTTCAAAAAGAGGAGGCCCTGGATAAAAAGCACGAAAATATTGACCGGAAAGAAGAAGCCTTAAACAAAAAGATGAAGGAGAACACGGAGGCGTCCGAAGCCATTGAGGTGCTTCGGCAGAAACAGCTTGAAACGCTCGAGAAGATTGCAGGCTATACCACTGAGCAGGCAAAGGAAGAGCTGGTTTCCAAAATTGAGGAGGACGCAAGACGCGAAGGCGCGCGCCGTGTAATCGAAATCGAACAGCAAATCAGGGATGACGCAGATCAAAAGGCAAAAAACATTGTAACACTGGCAATTCAGAGACTTTCGGCAGATCTTGTTTCGGAGGTAACGGTTTCGGTCGTCAATCTGCCGAGCGACGAAATGAAAGGACGCATTATTGGTCGGGAAGGTAGGAATATCCGTACCATCGAAACGCTGACGGGCGTCGATCTGATCATCGATGACATGCCGGAGGCGATTACACTGTCCAGCTTTGATCCCATCCGCCGAGAGGTGGCAAGAGTTGCGTTGGAAAAACTGATTGCGGATGGCCGGATTCACCCCGCACGCATTGAGGAAATGGTGGAAAAGGCACGCAAAGAAGTAGACACTGTCATCAAGCAGGCAGGGGAGCGTGCTGTTTTCGAGGCAGGAATTCACGGTATTCATTCCGATCTCGTGAAACTCCTGGGGCGGCTGAAATTTCGCTCCAGCTACGGCCAAAATGTGTTGAATCATTCGATTGAAGTGGCCCTTCTGTCAGGTATGCTGGCAGACGAAGTCGGAGCGGA
This sequence comes from Clostridiales bacterium, assembly GCA_019415985.1. Lineage (GTDB taxonomy): Bacteria > Bacillota > Clostridia > Oscillospirales > CAG-272 > CAKTAA01. The sequence goes on along the minus strand of DXYE01000015.1, from coordinate 33,522 downwards.
TGTCACGCTTGCCAAGCGTGCCGGACTGCTTCACGACATCGGCAAGGCTCTGACACAGGAAGTGGAAGGCTCACATGTCCAGCTTGGTGTAGACATTGCAAAAAAATATAAAGAAAACAGAGAAATTGTTCATGCCATAGAAGCACATCACGGCGATGTAGAGCCGCAGACGCTCGTGGCAATGATTGTCGACGCGGCAGACGATTTGTCGGCGGCGCGTCCCGGGGCAAGACGAGAAGATCTGGAAAATTATATCAAACGGTTGAAAAAGCTGGAGGATATTGCAAACAGCTTTGCGGGTGTGGAGAAATCCTTCGCCATTCAGGCAGGGCGTGAGATCCGTATCATGGTGAAACCGGAAGAAGTCAGTGACGAAAGCATGGTTCTTGTGGCTAAAGATATTGTAAAAAAGATTGAAAGTGAACTGGAATATCCAGGTCAGATCAAAATTCATATCATCCGGGAAAGCCGTGCCATTGACTACGCGAGGTAAAATATTCCCGGGCACTTTTATAAAGTTATAGAAGGAAACATATATGGAATCAAGGCTGTGTCAGTGAAAACATTGGCACAGCCTTTTTAAAACATTACAGACTGATAAATGGGGAGGATCCGCAGATGCGTTTTCAGACTCAAGGCGGGGCGCTTGTACTCGCTTTGCCGGAATTTGACGAAAAGAGTGTCGGGGCATGCTGAATTGGGCTTGCAATGGGTTTTAAAGCAAATATATTTTGGCAAAGATAAAAGATTGCGTGGTGCGCGGTATATCGAGAGAGGTGTGATCATAAGTGGGAAAAATGAATGTTTTAGCTGTCGGGGATGTGGTGGGGCCGGAGTCCGTACAGTTTTTAGAGGTCCATTTGTGGGATATCAGAAAGAAATTTGAGATTGAATTTGCTATTATCAACGGTGAAAATGCCGCTGTGGGAAACGGTATCGATGTCTCTTCTGCAAGAAGCCTTCTGCAAAGCGGAGCAGATGTCGTGACTACCGGCAATCATGTATTTAAAAAAAGAGAGATTCGCGAATTTATTTCATCAAACGGCCATGTTATTCGACCGGCCAATTATCCGGATGGATGTCCCGGCAGTGGATACACGATCGAAAATATCTGTGGTTATCGGGTGCTTGTCATCAATGTATTGGGTACCGTTTATCTGGAAGCATTGGATAATCCATTCCATACGGTCGATAAAATTCTTACACGCGAGGCTGGCCGCTATGATTTTGCCATTATGGATATACACGCAGAGGCAACTGCGGAGAAAATTGCCATGGCCCGCTACTTTGACGGCAGGATATCTATCATCTTTGGTACCCATACACACGTTCAAACGGCTGACGAAATGATTTTGCCGAACGGAACCGGCTATATAACGGACGTCGGCATGACGGGGCCGGAAATTTCTGTTCTTGGTGTCCGACCGGATTGCATTATTACAAAAATGATGACGAAAATGCCTGTTCGCTTTGAGGTGGCCGAGGGACATATTGTAATATGCGGCGCTGTTTTTACACTCGATACGGATACCGGACGTGTCGTCGAAGTCCATAGAATTTGCGAGCGAGAGGGTACGCCTGTTGCCATTTGATAGAGAACATTATTCAGTCATGTCCGCGGAACGATTTCTTTGTCGGGAAAGGCTGTGTCGGATCATTGCAGGCTTGAACGTTTGCCGGTGCTGACGGCTTTGCTGATCAAGAAAAAGGCGATAAGAATGACCGAAAGCGCGTTTTCAACTGCAAAAAGGAAATGTATGCGGCGGTAAATATGGAGACCTACAGGGTTTGGATTGAAGCAGGCCTTTTAATAATATATTAAAATATGCAGAGGGCGCTGCAAAATTAACATTTTGCAGCGCCCTCATTAAAAGACGCCTGACATAAAATACGGCCCTCATCCCGTGTTCTACGAAAAAAACGCTCTTTATCTCAGTGATGCTGCTGTCCGTGCGTCATGCCGCAGCTTATAAGCTTCTCCGTGCGGATTGACATTCGGTCGGACACGCGAGGTTTATTGCTCTCACAACAGTATAAGGCCATGTTGCATCTATGTTGGTTGGATACCTTTCTGATTTAAAACGTACAGCGGCCCAGTTGATCCTATTATTAGAGGAGTGACATATCAGGCACTTATTATTTTATGCGTACGTATGAGTGCCCTGTGTTGTATTTTTTGCTTCAAAAGTAAACGCCGTTTTTTTATATACACGCGGCGTAATAGAAGTCATTTGCCGGCTTGAAATTGCGTCTGATTTCAGGGGTGTATAGATTCCTCCTCCTTTTTTGTGATTTCATCTGCAAGGCGGCTGATGTTACCTGCGCCCATGACAACAATAACATCTCCGGTTTCGGCGCGCTTTCTTAGGAGACGGATAACTTCTTCACTCTCTGCGCAGTATTCGGCATGCGGGATCCGTTCGGCGAGCTGACGGGAGGAAATGCCATAAGTGTTGCTTTCGCGTGCTGCATATATATCCATAAGCAGCAGAAAATCCGCAGTGTCAAATGCATGAAGGAAACCGTCAAACAATTCGGCCGTTCGGGAATACGTATGGGGCTGGTAGACACAAAAGATCCTGCGATACCCCAACTGGGCCATGACTGCAAGAGATGCGCGTATCTCCGTCGGATGATGTGCGAAATCGTCGAACACCGGTATACTTGTACCTGTAAAGCGCCCCTTATATTCGAGCCGTCGGCCAACCCCGCGAAAGGAGGACAGACCATGTTCGATATCCGCACAGCTGACGCCGCAGAAATCGGCTGCTGCTGCTGCCTGTAATGCGTTCATCACCTGATGCATACCCGGTACATGCAGCTTAGCATGGCAGAACGCTTCCCCATCCTTCTGTATCTCGAATGAGGCGAATCCGTGCTGCAGTTCGATAGAGGCAGCGCGAAACCGTACCTCCGGGTACTGTATACCGCAAGTGATTTGAGGTGTCGGACTGCCTTCTGCCGCTTTTCTCACATTGCCATCGTCAAAATTCAGAACGGCTGCGCCTTCGAAGCCTGGGATATCGATATATCTTCGGAAGGATTCAATAATTTGATCCATGCTTTTAAAATAATCCGGGTGATCCATTTCTATATTCAGTACTACGGCGACATTTGGACGAAAAGAGAGGAAGGAGTCCTGATATTCACAGGCTTCAAAAACAAAAGTGTCGCCGCTTCCGGTGCGGAAGCTTCCTCCGATTTCGGGAAGAGAGGCGCCTATAAGTACGGAAGGATCGCGTGCAGCAGTCAGCAAAATATGCGAGATCCAGGCGCTGGTCGTCGACTTGCCGTGCATACCGGCGACACCCACCGAAAAGGGGTAGCCATCCATCAACGCCGCCATGAAATCTGCTCGGTAAATAACTGTCATTCCCTGTTCCTTTGCTGCCCGCAGCTCTGGATTTTCTTCTGATATAGCGGCATTGTATACCACGGCATCATATCCGGCAAGGTGAGAGGCATCGTGGCCGATAAAAACCTCAATTCCCCTTGTCTGCAGACGCCTTGTGGTTTCTGAGGCTGTCCGGTCGGACCCGCCTGAACGGTACCCCTTTTCCTTTGCGATAACGGCCAGAGCGCTCATGGATACGCCGCCGATTCCGATGAAAAATATACCTGCTCCCGCCTTCGGAAGCTGAATCATGCCGGAAACATCTCCGGCCAGCTTTTTTTTCATGCGTTTGTATCTTCCTTTCATCATTTCCAAGTATTATGCGTAAATGGACTTTACTGGACAGGTACGGTTTGCGGGCGTGAAAATCCAACGCTTTTTTGTGACAAATAGCAAAAAAATCTCCGGTTCCTTACGGTTTATCAACACTAAATTAATAAAAAGATTTCTTTTACACTGAATAATTTTCATAATCTCCCTGTATAATAACAAGCGTAGACAAAGTAAATTTCTGTTCGTCTGTTCCCGTTTCTTCTCGATTTTAATCTATACGACCGGAGGAATAAACATGGTGATAAGTGACATAAAAATTAGAAAATTATTTGATGAAGGCCCGATGAAAGCGATTGTTTCCGTAACCTTTGACAATCAGCTAGCCGTTCATGATATTAAGGTAATTTATGCGAGGGAGAAATTCTTTATTGTGATGCCGAGCAGGAAGAATCCTGACGGCACATACAGGGATATCGTTCATCCGATCAATGTGGAATTTCGTTCTCTGCTGGAGTCGGCAGTCATTGAGGCTTATCACGCGGAAAAAGAGGCGTTCGATAATGGTACAAGCATTCTATGCCGGAAAGCGGAGGAGCATCCGCACGAGGAAGCGCCGCAGGAAGAGTAAGGGGAGCATAGGCGTCAGCAGGCGAAACGGAATTTTAGCGTGTGAAAACGTAATTACGAAGAAAATTTGTTTCTGGTATGATCTTTATGAAGTATGAAAAAAGACTTGTGTCAACAGGTCTTTTTTTGTCATACATGCATAATCTGATAGGATTGCCTTATACCTTGCGATTATGATATCACAGTTTATGCAAAATATCAAGTCTTTATAACCTGAATACCCCTCCCTGCTTTCGCGGCGGCAAAAACGGTGCGGTGATTTTGTATCAGGCCTATAGGTGAAGGAGAACATGAATTTATGAATTTTTTTATAAAACATATTGTAGCAGGGTATTTTAAAAAAGAGAGGCCGCCGGACAGTGCGAGACCCATGGAGCAGGTCTGAGGCTTTTCAGAAAAGCCGCTCCCTTTTTTGGGGAAGCGCTCCGTGACGGGTCGCTGCGCTGCAGGTCCGGCTTCATTCTCCGGATACGGTGCCCCACTTTATAATACGGAGCCGCGAAAAACAATAGCTCAGGCAGATTTTATAGGCGGATACGGGTCATACGGTAAAAGCATGGAAGAAGGAGGATACCCGGCGTCGTGACGGGTATAAAATGTAAATGAATTTTCTTGAAAAGCTGCAGGAATATGCGCATCTGACCGTTGCGGCGGGCGCTCATGTGTCGGAAGGAAAATATGTGTTGCTGAGCTGCCCTACAAATGCTGCCGCGTTTGGGAGACTTCTCGCGGAGGAAGCTTTTCGCGCTGGCGCGCGCGACGTTATCCCTCTTTTTTATGATGAGAAACTGGCGAGAACGCGTTTGGATCATGCGGATATTGCAGAATATAAAAATGTTCCGGAGTGGATGGCGGAGCAGCGGAATTATTATGCGCGGAAGGGCTGTGTTTCCATCTCGGTCATATCCGAGGACCCGGAGATTTTTGCGGGGGCGGATGGGGAAAAGTTGATGGCAGGAACGGTGGCAAAAAAGAAATCATTTAAGGAATTCTATGATGCCATTGACCGCGGAGAGCTCCGCTGGACGATTGTGGCCTATCCCTGTGAAGCATGGGCGCACAAAATGTTTCCGGAACTTTCCGTGAAAAGAGCGGTCAACCAGTTGTGGAACGCTATATTCCGTTCGGTTAGAATCACACAGGGGGACACGCTTAAAAAATGGCAGAGGCATGACCTTCGGCTGAAAAAGCGTGCAGATTACCTCAATCGATCGAAATTCAGCGCCCTGGAATTCCGGAGCGGCCTCGGAACCGATCTCACTGTAGGCTTGCCGGAAGGCCATATCTGGTGCGGCGGCAGCGAAACGTCGACGGATGGCCTGAAATTTTTTCCCAATATGCCGACAGAGGAAGTTTTCACAATGCCCCACCGCGCAAGGGCAGATGGAAAGGTATACGCATCCCTGCCGCTTTCCTATCAGGGGCGTCTGATTGAAAATTTCAGTTTGACATTCCGTGACGGCGAGGTCATAGCGTATCATGCTGAGCAGGGCGGCGATGCGCTGGAGCATCTTCTCTCGACGGACGAGGGGTCCCGCAGGCTCGGAGAAGTAGCATTGATTCCGCATCACTCCCCGATATCTGATATGGGTCTCCTGTTCTATAACACATTGTTTGATGAAAATGCTTCGTGTCACCTTGCACTGGGAGATTGTTATCCCAACACCATAGCCGGTGGAGAATCCATGTCGGAAAACGAGCTATGGGAGAGAGGCGGCAACCACAGCGCCAATCATGTGGATTTTATGATCGGTACCGCTGATATGTCCGTAACGGGGATTTCTCCGGACGGAAGCCGAACGATTGTTTTCGAGAACGGAAATTTTAAAGAAATAAATTAAAAGGGCTCGGAACAGACAAATAATAGATTCCCCCTTTCGGCGCGAACGATTCACGGGATGGTTACCTGTGCCGTTTTCGGTAGATACGGAAAATGGATTTTAATGGGCGGCAGCGCCTGCAATGCGTTTTAATAAACAGCAGTCTGAGGGAGACAAAGCACGGCCTGCTGTCTACTGTCTGCGCAGCTGGGTGAGAGGCAAACCGAATGAAAGAATGTATGGTCGGGATTCCCGTAATCCTCTTGACCGTGTGCGAATTTTGTAGTATAATGATTGCAATAGACCGTACTTGGCAGAAAAAGCTTCCTCTGACCGAAAAAGACACACCAATCATTCTTCTGCCTTTGGGAGCAAAGGCTGCAGATTTCCGGAATTATTATGAAGATTATTTCGAATTTTGAGTGGTGGCTGCATTTTCTTTGACAAAATTCTTTGTAAAACGAAGATGTGGAAACGGTGCGGTGCCGGGAGAGATTGTCTTTAGCTATGTATCGGAGCACCTTTAGGCGCAAAAAGGCGAGCTGTATGACCCTGTGCGGGGCTGTCTTTGCAGGGCATTCTGCGTGGACAGGCCGCATTCAATGAAAACTCGTTTTTGACCGCACAGTGTCGAGTGGGGAGGACTATGTATGATATATGTGTGGAAGCCAAGCCGGGAGGAGCGGAGAACAGGATGCGCTCCTTCTACAATGACTGTGCAAGCAGTAACATTGCGGCGGTTGTCGGCCGATTTATGAAAAGAGTCTGCAGCCACGCATAACTTTTGCGATATCTTAAAAAAAGAGAATGCATGTTTTTTGCCGTTGCGGGAACGGCAGGGGGGATAATTTATGAACAATAAATTGAAGGCCGTTTTGTTTCTGTTAGTATTGCTGATTCCCTCTTATTTTGCTGTCGGCAGCTACGTCATTGCGCAGAACAAACCGGTGGATACAAAAACGGTGGAGAAGGTCAAAATTACTGATACCGCTGGCAAGACTTTCCTGTATACCAAGGAGGAGGAAGCGGGCGCGGCCGAAATTGCCTATCTGACCGCGTTGAACAACAATGCAAAGGCGGCTGATGCGCTGCCGGAGCCGCTGACGGACACACCTTACTTTAAAATCTCATATTATAGCTACGACATGGAATCGGTGTATCAATATTACATCTCTAAGAACCCGGCGGAGGCATATTATATCGACCCTTCTGATAAGGTATACAAAATCGAGGAAAGTGACGCCTCCTCTTTCATCTGTAAGGATTTTGCGCAAAGTCTTTACGCGGGTTCCGTTACCCCGGTGCTGAAGCTGAGTGAAGAGGCCGTCGTACCGAAAACCTTTGAGTGGAAGTACAAATTGGCTGACGGTACTTATAGAAATTTGGAGACAAAGACAACAGAGGAAGTTGTGACCTATCGAATGGATGCCAAGCTTTCGCTGAATTTTGACATTCAGCCGGACCTGCTTAATGTAACCATAACGGAAAACGGCGAGACGCTTTATACAGGAGATTACAGCGATATTGCCAATCTGTCGCTGACGGAATCCAAAGTTCTGAATTTTCATATTGAAGCCAAATGGTACGAAATGGACGGAAAAGAGGGGCAAGGCAGTGCGACCTATGATTTTTACGCTAAGGTTAACGCGCCGGCTTCTTTCTATCTGACGAGAATTTCAGAGACGATTGAGCCGGGAGATTTCGTCTTGATTACAGCAAAGGATGTCGCTGAGGACAGCACCATTACCTTCTCGAGTCAGCCGGAGATCGGCTTTACGCCGAGGTTTGTAAAGGACGGCGATTATTATCGGGCGTTTGTACCGTTCAGCTATGAACTCGAAGGCGGGGAATATGTCTTTACGCTTACCTCAGACGGCGTCACGCAGACGATGAACGTCACGGTGACACCAAAGACATTTAAAGCAAGGGATTATACGGTAGACGCAAGTATTGTCAGTGCGACAAGAACAGAAGAGACGCTGAAAGAGTTTGCGGACACCATGCAGAGTTATGCGGATTCCTGCGAGGTAAACGGCGCTCTGTTCAGCGGGACCTTCTCGGAGGGTGTGCCGGACAATACGATGCTGCTGCTTGGCTTCGGGATATACAGGACCATAAACGGCGGGGAGACCTACCGTCACCAGGGCGTCGATTATGTGGTCCATGAGGGAACTGATATTACGGCAGTGAACGATGGACAGGTTATTTTCGTCGGCGAAACAAAATTGAGCGGCAAAATGGTCGTCATTGAGCACGGTCTCGGTCTGAAGAGCTGGTACTGTCACCTGAGCGAGACCAGGGTGAACGTTGGCGACACCGTCAAGAAGGGCGATCTTGTCGGATTGTCCGGCTCTACCGGATTTACCGCTGCGGCGGGCGCTCACATCGGACTCTCCGTCTATGACATGCCGGTTTCTCCCTATAAGGTTTGGGAAAACGCAATTGATCTGCCGACGCCATGAGCATCCGGAAGTCCACAAACAGGCCGGAGCAGTGTGTGACCAGCCTGAAATATCGGATTCCTGGCCTAAATGACCGAAACCTTTCATGTATGAGGGGCGCGCGGCATATCTTCGGATATGTGCGCGCCCCGAGATCGTTTTGTGCAGATTGTTGCCTTTCAGCTTCATACATATGGGAATGCAAAGTCCTAAGTACCGGGAATCCGAATTTATATTGATATTTCTTACATACGCATTTTGGGCTGGATCGTGGATTCCTAATTCAGTCGGCTGACGGAAATGATTTTCGTTTTGTCCCGGGACATATGACATATAAGTTAGAGACTGTTATAAACGACTTTGTGCGCCGTCCCCATGCCCGCTTTTTCGGGCTTCTATGCCTCGAATTGTTGTGGATTAAAAATTTAAGGGACGAAAAACAGTTTTAAGTCCTTTCCAGTGCAGAACGAATTGTTCGTTTAAGCTTTGATTAACAAAGATAACGCTGGATATGCGATCTGACATGCTCTGAATTTCGGGCGGAAAAGAAATTGAAGTAAAGGAGTCTAAAGATTTTGGAAAACGATGCAAATTTTGTAAGCAGCATGCGGTTTTTGGCAAGAAATGACGATTCGTTCATATTCTGTACCTTGTAATTTCAATAAATATACGTTATACTAAATTTAGAAATCAGATTAGAAATATGTCCTGAGGTTGTGCTGTATACAACGGCACAAGCGGTACGTATGAGCGGAGAGATAAGCTCGAAAAACTTCATCGGTGCGATTGTTGTGCTTGAACCGGCAGGAAAGCCGTGAGTTTCCGCTTCCTACGAGAAAGGAATGGTCATAAGAATAGAGTATGAAACAGCGGCCAAAATACAGCATTCCTTTCGCCGCGACGCCAGGCGGCGGTATATTTGTCGAGTCGCTTCGGGAAATAACGCCGGATGATCTGGGAGAGAGGCGCGAGGTCAAAAAGAAAAAGCTTACGGGTGCAGACATTGTGCGTCACAGCATCTTTGTCTTTGCAGTCGCCGTTTTTGTGTACTGTCTGTACAATATTGTAGAGCGTGTGATCGCCTACCAGAAGGCGGATGATATATATTCTGTGATACAGGAGGAATTTCATAACCTGAATCAGAGCAAGCGGGACGATATCAGTGTGCTTGTGAAAAATCCACGCGATGCCGGAATGGCAAAGGTCAACACGCAGATACACAACGATCCTTCCATAAACATCGATGAGTTTAACGAGCGATTCGTGCAGATGCGCGCACAGCTCACCCTGCTCCAGAAAAAAAATGCTGATACGGTTGCATGGATTCGTATTCCCGATACCGATAAAACGTCAGTGGATTATCCGGTTATGCAGGGACCTCTGGGTACAGACAACGATTATTATCTCCGGCGCGCCTTTGATGGCTCCTACAATCAAGCGGGCTCGATTTTTATGGATTACCGTAACAGAGATTCCCTGTCCGACATGCAGAACACTATTATATATGGGCATCATATGAGCAGCGGAGCGCCCATGTTTGCCAATCTTGTCAATTATAAGAGTCAGGGCTTCTGGCAGACAAACCGTTATATAGAAGTGTATACGTTGGACGGAATCTATACTTATGAAATTTTTGCGGCTTATGAGGCCAGCCCCTATTACTATGATGGCTGTTATTTTACGACAGATTTCAGTACGGAAGGACTCTTCACACGCTTTCTCAGGGGAATTGAACAAAACAACAGCATAGAAACAGGCGTGAGCGTGACAGAAAAGGACAGGATTCTCACACTGTCCACCTGCTCCGACAATGGTAAGAAAAGATTTGCCGTTCATGGGAAGCTGGTAAGCATTGAAAATTGAATCTCCTTCTCTTCCGTTGTGTTGTCCCGTCTGCGGCGGTCTGCTGAACGCTGTCAGAGCAGAGGGAAGGGTAACCGGTTTTGTCTGTGAGAGACGTCATAGTTATGATGCGGCAAAACAGGGTTATGTCAATCTTTTTACGGCGAATCGCCAAAAAGCGTCGGGTGACAGCAAAGAAATGGCGGCAGCAAGATCAAAATTTTTAGAGGCCGGCTATTATGCGCCGTTTTCGGACGCGGTCAATGAATGTATAGCGGACATCTTGGAAAGGAGAGAGCCGCCGTATGTCCTTGCCGACGCGGGATGTGGCGAGGGATATTACACCAACCGTCTCTCCGAATTTCTGGGGGAAAAAGGTCTGGCCGCCGTTATTGGCGGCTTTGATTTGTCAAAGCACGCTGTGATTCATGGGGCGAAAACTGCACGTGCGCTGAAGTTGCCCGTACAGTATGCGGTAGCATCTCTGTTCCACCTGCCGCTGATATCCGGAAGCTGTGACGCTGTCGCAAATTTGTTTGCCCCCTGCGCGGCGGATGAATTTTATAGAGTTCTGCAGCCGGCCGGTTTTCTGCTTCTGGCTGCGGCCGGCGCGGACCATCTGTGGGAGCTTAAGACTAGTATATATAAAAAGCCTTACCGCAATATTCCCCGCAGAGATGAGTTGAGCGGCTTTGAACTGACGGATGTTCGGCAGGTGATATACCGTATACGGCTGCAGACCTCGGAGGATATCCGAGCGCTGTATACGATGACACCGTATTACTGGAAAACATCTCGGGAGGATGCGGATAAGCTCCTGCGTCTGGAAGAGATGGAAACGACTGTCTCGTTTGATATCCTTCTTTATAGAAAGCTGGCAGGATGTTAACGGACAAGCAGTGCGGATTTTTAGCGACGGTATATGAATACGGTAAGTTCAGCGCCAAAGAAAGGAATTTGACAGCTTATGAAAATTTCATTGGTCATCCCCGTTTATAATGAGGAAGCGATTCTGAAGGATACCATTCGCGAGCTGACAGCGTATATGCAAGCGCAGTTTCAGGATTATGAAATCCTCATGGTCAACGACGGCTCCGCAGACAGGTCCGGGGAGATGATTTTGGAGGCCCATCGCGAGGAACCGCACGTGCTCTACGCAGGATATGATAACAATCGAGGAAAGGGAGGCGCCGTCCGATACGGCGTGATGCAGGCCACGGGCGATATCGTCATTTATACGGACTGTGACCTTGCATACGGCACGGAGGTGATCGGAAGAGCGGCGGAGCATTTCCGGGAACATTCGGAGACTTCCATTTTAATCGGTTCAAGACGGCTGCATCCGGAAGGATACGAGGGATATACGGCGCTGCGAAGGTTGGCTTCCAAGACATATGTAACTGTCCTTGCCCTGGCGGCTGGCTTTAAGCTCAGCGATTCTCAATGCGGCTTCAAGGCATTCCGGACCGATGTCGCCAAGGATATTTTCTCTGAGTGTGAAACAAACGGTTGGGCTTTCGATTTTGAAGTTCTGATGCGGGCCAATCAGAAAAAATATAAAATTGAAGAGATGCCCGTCAAGATTGTCAACCATCGCGACTCTAAAATTCATATTATTCAGGACAGTCTGCGAATGCTTCGTGATATCCGAAAAATTAAAAAGCGCTTGAAATGAACGTCAGCGTTTGAATCGTAAAACGCAAAAAATAGGGTCTGATCATTTGCGAAAGCAATACCGTCAGCTTAACAGGAGAGCGGGAGAGAGGGGGGCCGCAAAAAATCTTTTACGGCCCCCTTCTATGCGCAGATGACTGTATACCTATGAAAACCAGCCCGATTTGGAAAAAACGCTTTTAGGGGACTTTTGCACCTTTTTTATAGATCAGCCAGTCTTTGACGAATGATTGCGGCGGTTTGCTGCGCAAGAACCTCATAACCGGCGGGCGTGGGATGTATGCCATCTTCCGAAATATATAAATCGGTATTTCCCGCAACAGCGGCATAGAGATCGTTGATTGCCACACCGTTGCTTTCGTACATCTTTCTGGCCGCCTCGTTGTATCGCTGGACATCGTTGTTCCAGGTTTTCTGGTCCGCACAGAGGAATACCTTTGGATGTGTGGCGTCCGTATTGATCAGCGCGTTGCTTTTTACTTGATCGTCTAGCTGGCGTCCGCCGGGAATGATGGTAGCCCAAACCAGATTGTCGCTGTAGCTTTTCATTTGTATGTACAGCCGCTTGTTTTCTTTTACATAATCTTCCAGAGAGGTGAAAATTTCGCCGTCGGCTGTGGCTCGGTGGAGATCCCATATACCGGTGTTCCAATGGATCAGGTCGAAATGCTGCATGCCCAGCCCTTCCGTCCAGCTAAACATGCCCCAAAGCGTGAACTTCGTGTAACGGCAATTTTCGTCCACCGTATACACAGTATAATCCTCGCCCAATAAATCGCGGACGCGGTCCTGATACCCGATGCGGATGGAGTCTCCAACTAAAAATACTGTTTTCATTATAATATATTCCTTTCTTTGATCTATAAATTGTATGCTTCAAAGGTTTTGACATTTTATGCCAGTTTACCATAAAATGAAAATAAATGCAATGGTAGAAAACGCATAGGCGGCTGTTTTACCTCTCTATCCCGAAGAGCTTTCCTTACCCCGGCAAATGATTCTCTAAAATTTATCATAATTAACAAAAAAAGAGAAAAAAGAGAAGAATTCACATGCATAATACAAAAGAAAGGCAACTTTCGTACTTGACAAGGTGTGAAAAGTGTGATATATTATTGATTACAGAGGCGATCCGGTCTGTGAGGGAGTGCGGCTTATGCGTTCATCGCAGAGCAGAGACGCCTAAACCGTCCTGCGTGGGTATCGCAGCGGTTTGCTGTATTACATTTATATTAAATTTTTAGGAGGAAGAAGCATGAAGAAGATTTTTACAGTTTTATTGGTTATGACAATGCTTGCTGGCCTGGCTGTCTTCAATGTATCCGCGGCCCCGACGGTGTATATGTACGACGACTTTGAAGATGTGGATGCAACCGGCAGCAAGTGGATTTGGGATGTAAGCAAGTTCACAATCATGGACGGCATTCTCGAATCGGGAATAGACGGTGTGGTTCATCAGTCGGCTTATGCTGAACACGGACCTTACCAGTGGAGAAACATGGCGGCTCAGGTAGATCTGCGCTTCCTTCAGTGCAGAGAGCAGGATGCCAACTTTGCTGGTTTCTGGTTCAAAGGCGCAAGCGAATTTATCATGGAAATCAGAATTTACCCGTTGCAGAACAAGATTATGGTAGATGTTGTGGACGATGGTACGGGACTTGGAGAAGTAGCTTCCGCTGACATTAATATTGAAGTCGGCGAGGATGCGGATTTCTCAACGCTTGGCATGAAAGTAGACACTGACGGTATCCTGAGAGTATATTTTAATTATCAGGAAGTATTGACATACGCTATTCCGGATTATGACGCGGAAAATTATGAAAGTCCGGTGCTTCTGCTTAACAGATGCTTCTATACACAGTGGGATAACGTCATTGTCGCAAGCCCGGACTACGATCTGACAAAGACATTTGACGAAAACGGTGCGACGATTCCTGGCGACGATACGTCTGCTGACGACACATCCGCCGACGATACGTCTGCCGACGATACATCCGCAGATGATACTTCTGCTGACGACACACAGAATCCGGATGACACACAGAATCCGGACGATACGCAGAGCCCCGACGACTCCACAGATCCTGCTGACAGCCAGGATCCGGCTGATTCCGAGGAGCCTGCAGATACGCAGCAGGGTGACGATACAACAAATTCGAGTACGGGCAGACCTACAAATCCGCAGACGGGTGACACAACAGTGTTGTTTGCGATCGCGGCCGTTGCAGCTCTCGGGCTTGCAATTGCTGTTAAAAAGATCGTGGCAAAATAAAACATAATTTTTTAAGGAGGCAATACTTAACCATGAAAAAGCTGATTACTATGGGCTTGGTTGCAGCCATGCTGGTATGCATGATGGTTGTATCCGTGTCCGCAGCTCCTCAGACAGTTTATGTGTATGACGATTTTGAGGATGATGCTTACTCCGGAACCGTGTGGTTCTGGGATGGATCCTTGTTTGCAACCGCAGAAGAAGGCGGCTATCTCTTCGGTGACAAGAATGCTGTTGTTATGCAGGGCTGGTATGAAAATCGTGATCCGGCGACAAGTATTATTACGGGCGGTACAACTGCGGCAGGCGGCGTTTCCACCGAGGTGGATTTCCGTATCGACTATGCTTACACGGCTGATTCCTACATTGGTCTGTGGTATGAAATCACGCCCTCAATTTCCGTAGATGACACAGAGACTCAGCAAGCGCTCACTGCAAGCGTCTCGCTCAATCCGACGACAGGCGATATTAACGTTTACGCCGGACCGGGCATGGCTCCGCAGGGAAGCGCAGAGAATGGCGATGAGGGCGCATACTTGCTGGCAACAGGCAATGTTGGTGCAGTTGCAGTTGGTGAAGATGTCGACTGGAACAAGCTGGGCATGAATGTCAGCCCGACGGGTCTCATTTCTGCATACTACAACCACGAACTGGTTGCTTCCGGTCAGATTCCGAATTGCCCCGCTAACTTCCAGAGCATCGTTATTCTCTGGAATAGCGGTTGCGCAGTCAACTTTGACAACTTCCTTTCCGCTTCTCCGGATTGGGATCTGACACAGGTTTATGATCCGAACGGCGGTGGTGACGATACAACAGATGACACACAGGCCCCCGTTGATTCCACTGATCCTGGCGACACGCAGGCTCCCTCCGATTCCAGCGATCCTGACGACACGCAGGCTCCCAGCGATCCTGACGATACGCAGGCTCCCAGCGATCCTGACGATACGCAGGCTCCTTCCGATCCCAGTGATCCTGACGATACGCAGAATGGAAACACGACAACAGCCCCGGATACAGACAGACCCAATAGCCCGCAGACAGCAGATACGCTGGTTCTGTTCGCAGTAGCGGCGATTGCGGCGCTTGGTGTTGCGGTTGTGGTGAAGAAAGTTTCCGCGAAATAAGAGTCATCTTTTTCAAAGAAAATTTTAAAGCTTTGAGGTAAGTATTTGTAAGCACGGAGCAATCTTTGAGCTTTCGAATGCTACTACAAACAATTACGACTTTGTAAAGAAGTTGAAAATGATTTTCCGATGATCGTTTAGTAAAAACAGCTCAAACGATGGAGGGGATCAAGGAAACGGGTGAAAAGTCAATGCTTTTCACCCGTTTTTTTTATATTTTCGTGAACGCATGAAAAAAGAGACATTTGAATTTAACCAGCCTATATTCTTAAAAAAGTACGTGTTTCCTGTGTATATCATGTATGGATGTGTCAGCAAAAATATTGGCAATGTGTTTATCGAAAAATAAAAATCGGCTGCCTTTTACATGTGGAAAAATTTTTGCTGTCAAAGGAGAATAGTGAATAAAATTTTAACCTGTACGGGTGAACGTTGGAACGAAAAACTTTTATTTGCAAATGTTATGCTATCCTCAAGGATAAACACATTTTTGTCGATATGACATAAAATGCGAGCCATATTTCATGGCCCGCGATCCCTGTAAACGATTGATTGCCTTCGCTATGGAGAGAATTTGTCGGAAAGCTTTTGCCGAGCGGATTATAAGTCTAATCCCGTCCGTTTTGCTTACGGACGATCCGGCGGTGAGCTTTTTCCAAGACGCGCCGATCATTGAGAAAATTCAACTTTTTAATCGCGTCATAATAGGGAATAATCCATCTTCCGCGAATCTCTTCCTCGGGAATGATGACGGGCATATCCGAAACAAATTGCGCCAATCCATAAACAGCCTTTTTTCGAATGATTCCGCAGAGCCGATAATTGTATTCCTCACGAAAGCTGAGATCCGGTTTGATATGAAGCCCGGTTTCCTCATAAACCTCGCGGCGAATGGTGTCGGATTCGGATTCACCGTATTCGACGTGCCCTTTAGGAAAGCCGACGTGACCGGACTGATTTTTTATAAGCAGATATAGAATCCTTCCGTTTTTTATGGTATAGGTAACGGCACCGCAAGACTTTTCATAGAGGCATAGGAGATCGGCGTTGGAAAGACGGGAATCAAAGGCAAGCGCTGCACGAATATCCGGTTCATAAAAAATCCGGGCAACCGGTGCGGCGATATAAACATCGTCGCTGTTCTCCTGGCGGACAATGGCAATAATGGTTGCAGACTGAATACCGTAAGTTTTATCGCTGCCAATTAAAAAAACGCGTTGTCCGAAAGCTGCAGGTATATTGCGAATCCTGCCAGAGGGGAGCAATCTTTTTGAAGAATCCTTGAAGTCCAACTTTTTCGGTGGCGGCTGTTCCAACGCAAGACTGATACGTGCCCCTAAAATGTTCCGGTATTTATATAATTCGTGCCGAAGTTCGTACAGCATAGTTTGGCGGTTTCCTCCTCTAATACAGCTTCGCTGTCCGTCAGCGTCGAGTGTTAATCAAAAGACGACTGGAAAGCTCCTCCCATACCATACGTGCATGATAATGCCGACCGGAACCTCAGCCATGTCCGAATAAAAAACAACCGCTCGCATGAAAACAGTGCAGCGGTCACAAATACGTCGATTTCGGGAAATCATTCAAAGGGGTAGAACACAGAGAATAAAAACGAAGATTCCCTCCCTTTTCAATCAGCAGCATTCTATGAAATATCCCTCAAAAATCTGCACGTGAAACATCCTTCGTGCCAGGATATAAATAAGTTTACCCATCTGCGGAGCCTCCATTCGTCATCAGCCGTAACAAGAACGGTTTATTGGATCTGGCGGTAAAGAAAGAAAAAATTTGCAGTGACATTACTCAATCGATCGGACAAATTCAGTTGTTTCTAAAAGCCAACAGCAGTTAAATTGGAAAGAGATGATCGTATCTGCTGCATTCAAACGTTCTTCTCAGATACCACCGACGCTGCAACGGGCTGATTCGACTATCTTTGAAGGCTACAAAATGAACTAAGAATATGTTTTGGTGCATTCGGTTTGATTCAATAAAAACGATCTTATAAGCTCATTCATCACAATATATACTTTCATGAATCGTACATAAAGATTTCAATCAATTTATTATATACAAAAAATGGCGGAATGTCAAGCACTGTCGGGTAAACATTCTGTAGAATGTTGTAGAAACCTCTTGCATTCATCCTGTGCATTTGATATAATAAATATGTGCCATCGCTATGTTGCGGACTTCCATTTGGCGTGACGGGCAGTGGGAAACAAAACATCCGGAGGGTAAAGCATTGGCTGTTAAAATTGTTTTTTTAATCGTTTTTTTTCTGATTATGGCTTTGGTTGGCGTTTTTTGCCGCAGACATGCAACGGATGTAAGCGGCTTCGTGCTCGGTGATCGCGGCGTCGGTCCCTGGCTGACGGCGTTCGCTTACGGTACTTCATATTTTTCAGCTGTGATTTTTGTTGGTTATGCGGGGCAATTTGGTTGGAAATTTGGTATTGCCTCAACTTGGATCGGCATTGGAAACGCTCTGCTTGGCTCCCTGCTTGCATGGGTGGTACTCGGGCGGCGTACACGTGTTATGACACAGCATTTGAACAGCGCGACCATGCCAGAGTTTTTTGGCGTACGTTACGGAAGCAAGGCGCTGAAAATTGCTGCCTCTGTGATAGTATTTGTATTTTTGATCCCCTATACCGCATCTCTATACAACGGACTGTCGCGGCTCTTTGAAATGGCGTTTCACATTGACTACACAGTCTGTGTGATTGTTATGTCGGCGCTGACAGGCGTTTATGTCGTTGTGGGCGGTTATATGGCAACCGCAATCAACGATTTGATTCAAGGGATGATTATGCTTTTCGGCATTGTAGCTGTGGTAATGGCTGTGCTGAACGGACAGGGCGGTTTTTCGCAGGCGCTCGTCTCGTTGTCGCAGGTAAGCGATGCGAGCTATGAAATGAACGGCGCTTTTACATCCTTTTTCGGCCCGGATCCGCTCGGACTGCTCGGCGTTGTCATCCTTACTTCGCTCGGTACCTGGGGGCTGCCGCAGATGGTACAGAAATTCTACGCAATAAAAAATGAAAAAGCCGTCAGTACAGGAACGGTGATATCAACAATTTTTGCATTGGTCGTTGCAGGAGGCTGCTATTTTCTCGGGGGCTTTGGCCGGTTGTTTTCCGACAGTGTGGAAACTGCGGCAAACGGCACGATCATATACGACAGCGTCATTCCCGCTATGCTGAAGGATCTGCCGGACGTGCTGATTGGTATCGTTGTCATTCTGGTTTTGTCCGCCTCCATGTCCACGCTTTCATCACTTGTTTTGACGGCATCTTCGACACTGACGCTTGATTTTATCGTTCCGCTGTCTAGAAGAGAAACGACGGAGAAGCGGAAGCTGCTGCTGATGCGTATTCTGGTCGTGTTTTTCATCGTCGTGTCGGCGGCGATTGCGATTGTACAGGCCAAGTCCGCCGTGACCTTTATTGCTCAGCTTATGGGTATTTCCTGGGGAGCACTGGCGGGGGCGTTTCTTGCACCATTTCTGTACGGCTTGTATTGGAAAAGGACAACGAAGCTGGCTGTATGGGTGAGCTTCGGTGTCGGTGTGGGGGTCATGGTTGCAAATTTATTTGCCGCAAAGCTGTTTCCTCCGCTTTTGCAGTCACCGATTAATGCGGGCGTTTTCGCCATGCTGCTTGGACTGGTCTTGGTGCCGGTTGTCAGTCTGCTGTCGCCAAGACCAGACTCGACGCAGGTTGACGGCATGTTCGCCTGTTATGATAAGGAGATCACCGTTTCCGTGAAGCATTCGCTTCAGGACAAGTGAAGACGGTTGTGCGGTCTGATTTATAATGGGTGAGATCGCTGCAACGGGAATTTATAAAACGGCATGGATGACTCACTGCGGTGCCCCTTATTTGGAGCGTTGGACGTTCAGCGGTATCGGTATCCGTGAAGGTGATGAGAAAATAACGTTTTCTATATTTCGGTTGTCAGGAGAAATGGCAGGCAGAAGGATATCGGCTGCTCTTGAAAACGGATACGCTCCGGCTGACAGAGCGGACTTTCTGCGGAGGCCGTTTGCCGGCTGTAGAATGCGGAATCTTATGAATGCCGCAAGAGAGAAAGGAAGCCTTATTGGAAAAGGCGAAGGATGGTTATTGAAATGTTTTATCAGAAGGATATAGAAACCATGCCGCGCGCACAAATTGAAGCCCTGCAATTGGAGCGTCTGCGCAGCATCGTTGCGTACTGCGAAAAAAATGTACCGTTTTATGCCAAACGACTGGCGGAGGCTCATGTAACCGCAGATAAAATAAAAACGCTGAAGGATGTCCGCTACATACCGATGACGACCAAGGCAGATATTCGGGACAATTATCCATATGGGCTTTTCGCGGTTCCGATGAAAAAGATCGTGCGTATTCATGCGTCCAGCGGCACAACGGGCAAGCCGACTGTCGTAGGCTATACACGGAGGGATTTGGAAAATTGGAGCGACTGTGTCGCACGTCTATGCGCCGCCGCGGGCGTTACGGACGAAGATGTGGCGCAGATCTCCTTCGGCTACGGTTTGTTTACAGGGGCCTTAGGCCTGCATTATGGCCTTGAAAAGCTCGGCTGTGCGGTGATTCCCGTATCTTCTGGAAATACGGAAAAGCAGGTCATGCTGCTTGAGGATTTCGGTACGACCGTTTTGATCAGTACACCATCCTATGCAATGTATATGAGCGAGGTGGCCAAGGAAATGGGTGTCCCGCCTGAGCACATTCGACTCAGGATAGGCCTGTTTGGTTCTGAAGGATGCACCATGGAGCTGCGGCAGAAAATTGAGGCGGGCTTCGGATTGTTTGCCACAGACAATTACGGCATGAGCGAGCTTATGGGACCGGGTGTTGCGGGAGAATGCGAGGAGCGAGCGGGCCTTCATTTTGCGGAGGATCATTTTTTACCTGAAATCATTGACAGCATCACCGGCGAGCCGCTGCCGGTCGGTGAAAGCGGAGAATTGGTGATCACGACGCTGACGAAGGAAGGCATACCGCTTCTCCGGTACCGGACAAAGGATATTACGCGCTTGAATGCGGAGCCTTGTCGGTGCGGACGTACACATATGCGTATGGATAAGGTCAGCGGCCGGAGCGATGATATGCTGAAAATCCGCGGCGTCAACGTCTTTCCCTCACAGATAGAAAGCGTCATTGCGGCTATAGACGGGATATCTCCGCATTATGAGCTGGTGCTTACCCGCAAGAATTATACGGATTATCTTGAAGTTCGGGTCGAACTGACGAATGCGGAGCTGTTGGAGCAGTACGGACGTCTGGAGGCCCTGAGGGAAACGGTTGCTGCTCGGCTGCAGACGGTTTTGGGCATTAAGGCAAAGGTGACCCTTGCCGCCCCGCGTTCTCTGAAACGGTATGAGGGGAAGGCCAAGCGTATTGTAGACCTGCGTTCCGGTAACAGTCAATAAAGCGGAAAAGAAAGGATCGAGTGATTTGAAAAGATTAATGATCGGCAACGAAGCGATTGCCAGAGGATTGTATGAAAGCGGCTGCGGCGTAGTATCCAGCTATCCCGGTACGCCGAGCACGGAGATCACGGAGTTTGCCGCGAAATATGATGAGATATACTGCGAGTGGGCCCCGAATGAAAAGGTGGCAATGGAGGTTGCTTTCGGCGCGTCACTGGGCGGCAGCCGGAGTTGCTGTGCCATGAAGCATGTAGGACTGAATGTGGCGGCAGATCCGCTGTTTACGATGTCTTATACGGGCGTTCATGCCGGTGTGGTTATTGTGGTCGCGGATGATCCCGGAATGCATTCGTCACAGAATGAACAGGACTCCCGTCATTATGCGACAGCCGCTAAGGTGCCCATGCTGGAGCCGGCGGATTCTGCCGAATGCATTGCATTTGTTAAAGAGGCGTATGCACTTTCAGAACAGTTCGATACGCCGGTTTTGATCAGAATGTGTACGAGAATCGCGCATGCACAGAGTATCGTGACGCTGGGAGAACGTATCAAGGCGCCGGAAAAACCTTATACAAAGAATCCTGCCAAGTATATTATGATGCCTGCTTATGCACAGAAGCGTCATCCCTTTGTGGAGGAACGGATGCGCAGACTGGCGATACATGCGGAGGACAGTCCGCTGAACCGCATGGAATTGGGAGGCGATGAGATCGGTATCATCACCTCAGGTACATGTTATCAATATGTAAAAGAGGTTTTCGGAGACACGATAAGTGTGTTGAAATTGGGCATGGTTCATCCGCTTCCGACGGACTTGATTCATACTTTTGCCAAACGCGTCAAGCGTGTTGTGGTTATTGAAGAGCTTGACGGCATTATAGAACGGCACTGTAAAAACATCGGCATCCAGGTGGAAGGAAAAACGCTGTTTACCAATATCGGGGAATTTTCGCAGAACAGCATTCGAAAGGCTTTTGGTATACCTGAAGGAGAATCGCTGGTCGCAGAATCGGATATACCCGGACGGCCCCCGGTCATGTGCGCGGGCTGTCCGCACCGCGGTATGTTTGATACTCTGGCACGGAATCATGTAACGGTGTTCGGAGACATCGGCTGTTATACGCTTGGCGCACAGCCGCCGCTGGGTGCTATTGACACGACACTGTGCATGGGCGCGTCGGTATCCGGACTTCACGGCTTTTTAAAAGCCGGGGGAGCAGAATCCAAATCCGTCGCCGTAATCGGAGATTCCACTTTCATGCACTCCGGTATTACAGGCTTGGTCAATATCGCATACAACGGTTCAAATGCGACGGTTATTGTGCTCGACAATTCCATAACGGGCATGACCGGTCATCAGCAGAATCCGACGACAGGATACAGAATTACGGGTGAGCCTGCGGCAAAGGTCGACCTCGAGGCTCTATGCCGGGCAGTGGGAATCCAGCGCGTTCGAGTCGTTGACCCATATGATCTTGAAGCGTGCGACAAGGCGCTCAAGGAGGAATTGGCAGCGCCGGAGCCGTCGGTCATCATTTCGCGGCGTCCGTGTGTCTTGCTGAAAAGTGTGAAAGCAAATCCACCGGTGACCGTATCTGCAGATGCCTGCCGGAGCTGTAAAAAATGTATGAGAATCGGCTGTCCGGCTATCCGTATGCGCGGAGGCAAGGCCAACATAGACGAGACGCTTTGTGTAGGCTGCGGCGTCTGTCTTCAGCTATGTCCCTTTGGAGCTATTGCCGAAGGAAAAGCGGCACAAAAGTAAGGTCTTGCATGTCCCCTTGCGGGAAGAGCGATATTGAGACAGGCTTGGGCTCTTTTTCCGCGAGCCGCACAGCCGTGTACGGCTAAAAAACGTTCTGCCCCCTCTCTTTGCTGCTGTTGACGAAACCGGAGGCAGAGGGAGTGCGGTTTAAGAGCTGGGGGTCGTTGGAAAAGCTTTTACTCGGGCAGCACCGGTTTGTTCAGAACATAAGACTTGGCAGCAGCTGACATAGGGGTGCAAGCTTTCATTGGTATCTGCTCCGTGTATTATTCAGACATATCCAAATATAGAGGGAGAACGTTTGAAAGTTTCTTGAAATCAGGCCTGTAGTACAATGATTTCGCGCCTGAATTCTCCTTGAAAGTGGGCCCAATCCATTTTTATGAGCATTCCTTTCAAATGGGTTTCCTTCAGAAACACATCAGAATTTCATTGCCGTTTTGCTTACAAAACGATTTTGCTTGCAAAACAAATTTGCTTATCAAAAGGATCGTGCCGCCGCAAGGCGGCGGAATGGAGATTGTTATGCAGAATACATCGATTATTATTGCAGGGGTAGGCGGACAGGGTTCGCTGCTTGCGAGCAAGCTGCTGGGCCATTTGCTCCTGCAGGAGGGATTTGATGTCAAGGTATCGGAGGTACACGGAATGAGCCAGAGAGGCGGCTCGGTCGTTACATATGTACGTTTTGGAAACCGTATATATTCTCCGATTATCGACCGCGGCGAAGCCGATTATATCGTATCCTTTGAATGTATGGAGGCTGCCCGTCGGCTTCCCTGTCTGAAAAAGGGCGGAACAATCATTGTCAATACACAGAAGATTGATCCTATGCCTGTGATTATCGGTGCAGCAAAATATCCGGACGGCATACTGGACAATATAAAAAAAATGGGCGTACATATTGATGCGATCGACGCGCTTTCTCTTGCAGGAGAAGCCGGGAGCATCAAAGCGGTTAATATTGTGCTCCTCAGCCGTTTGGCGACATATTTTCCCTTTGCCAAGGAGACTTGGCTCAAGGCAATCGAGGAGACGGTCGCGCCTAAATTCAAGGAGATGAATCAGCGAGCGTTCCTGTTAGGCTGGGAGAAGGCTTCGGTATGACGTATGTCCTTTTAAAGGGCGAAACAGGGTACGGTGTGTGCTTGGTCGCAGCTTTTATACCTTGAAGGTACAGCGCAATCTGAGAAGCCTGTACCTGGGGGATAAAAGAATGCTTCCAGGCGTTTGAGACTGGCATATCTTTTCGGCGGTCACCTGAAACGGCGGTACGATTTTCTTGCTGCAGACCGTGGCGTTTTTATATGCGCAATATGGGCTTGTCCGGCGCGCCGCCGCATGCCTGTAGCGTCGAAGGAGCTTCAGGCATGCATGCGTTTTTCGATTCTACTGAAAACGTTTGTATTCGGATTGTAGTTTTTCAATGAAAATTCGGGATATACGATTCTTTAAGCTGACGGTGATATGACGTACAGCGGCAATGAAAAAAGATCAATGCAAATACATCAGAAAGCGAGTGTCGAGATCAATGAATTCTTTAGATTCCACTGAAAGATATTGGCAGAAGGAAATTGAAACAGCGTCGAGAGATCAAATTCGCGCGTGGCAGGACGAAAGGCTTCTTCGATCGGTCCGTCATGTTTATGACAATGTACCGTATTATCGCGATAGGATGGCGGAAAAGGGAATCACGCCAGAGGATATCCGTTCTGTAGATGATCTGAAAAAGCTGCCGTTTACCTGTAAGCAGGATTTGCGTGATACTTACCCGTATGGACTGTTTGCGGTACCCATGGAGGAGGTTGTCCGTCTGCATGCCTCGAGCGGGACAACGGGAAAACAGATTGTTGTGGGATATACGCGCAGGGACCTTGATGTATGGGACGATATCTGTGCCCGGCAGCTTGTAGCAGCGGGTGGATCTGCGGCCGATAAGGTTCATGTTTCCTTTGGCTTCGGTCTATTTACCGGGGGATTCGGCTTTCAGGGCGGAGCTGAAAAGCTCGGTGCTACGCTGATTCCGGTTTCATCGGGCAACACAGCGCGGCAGATTACCATACTGCAGGACTTCGGTTCTACCATACTTTGCTGTACCCCATCCTACGCCATGTTTATCGCAGAATCGGTAGCGGCACAGGGAATTGATCCCTCCACGCTTTCATTGCGGGCGGGAATATTCGGTGCGGAGCCCTGGACGGAGGAAATGCGTGCGCAGATAGAAGCGGGACTGCATCTCAAAGCTTATGACGTATACGGTCTGACGGAGATAATGGGGCCGGGTGTTTCTTACGAATGCAGCGAACAGAACGGTATGCACATCAATGAAGATCACTTCATCATTGAGATTATTGATCCTGATACGGGAGAGGTTCTTCCGGAAGGCGAGGAAGGGGAAATTGTCTTTACGTCGCTGACAAAGGAGGCTTTTCCGCTCATGCGGTATCGTACGCGCGATATCGGCGTGATCTCGCACAAACCCTGTTCCTGCGGCAGGACGTTTGTCAAAATGTCAAAGCCCAGAGGCCGGACAGACGATATGCTGATCATCCGCGGCGTCAATGTTTTCCCATCACAGATAGAAACCGTCCTGCTTCAGAACGGTTATTCCCCCAATTATCAGATTGTTGTCGATCGTGTGAACAACCTCGACACACTGGACGTACATGTCGAGATGAACGATCGGACCTTCTCCGATACGGTAACGCAGATTGCTGCAAGGGAGCACGAGCTTGAAAATGCGATGCACAGCTTACTCGGCATTGCAGCGAATGTGGTGCTCGTTCAGCCTAAGTCTATCGAACGTTCTATAGGCAAGGCTGTAAGGGTCATAGATAAGCGAAAAAAATAATTTTGTACCTCTGAGAGTTTCAGCAGAAGAATTTGCGGTATAACGGGAAATACTATCAAATGAGAAAGGGTAAGGTGACAAAATGGCGGTGAAACAATTGTCTATATTTGTGGAGAATCGGACAGGGACGCTTTTGGAAATTACTGAAATTTTGGCATCGGCTGGAGTCGATATTCGCGCAATGTCGCTTGCAGACACGAGAGATTTCGGTATTCTGCGTTTGATTGTCAGCGATATTGACAAGGCCCGCGAAGCGCTGAAGGACAATCAGTGTGTGGTGTCGGTCAATGAAGTGATTGCTGTCGCTGTTCCGGATGCTCCGGGCAGTCTGAGAGAAGTGGTAAAGCTGTTGGCAAATCATCAAATCAACATCGAATATATGTATGCGTTTATCACGGTTTCGGGCAAGAATGCCTGTGTTGTGCTGCGTGTGGAGGACAATGAAAAGACATCCGAGCTACTGAAGGCGAATGGCATACATTTGGTGAGTGAAGAGGATATCAGAAGCTTTTGACAACCATACGCTGAAACGTCTGTTTAACGCGAAAGGGTACAGAGATGATTGAGCGCTGCCGAAGAATCTATTTTGGCAGCGCTTGCTTCAAGACAACCTGAAGGCTATGAAATATGGCCCGCATTTCGTGTTTTGGGGCGCGGATCGTGTTGAATTTAAGTCCCAACATCATAATTATGTCTGCAAAATTGGTCCATTGCGCTTGTTTTACCGCGGGTTACCGTTCCGCGCGACGAGGCCAGGCGTGAAAGTTTCTGCACCTGAAAAATCGGCGGACAGTAAAAGGTGCAGCGTTTATTTTTAAGAAAAAATGTTGCAGAGAGCTTGTTTTGGTTTATAAAAGCATCGTTTTATGTATTTTCGTCTCGGGAATGTTTCGGCGGGTCAGAGCTATTCTTTGTCCTGAAGTTTGACAGGTTTGCCGTTCAGGCTTCATTCGTGTGGGCGGTATGGCAGATACATATTCAAAATGTTTACGGAAAGGAGCCTATATGTTTAATCTGTCAGAATATATGAAAAATCTCACCTCCGAGCTGACGCGTGTATTTGGAGATCGGCTGTTTTATATCGGTCTGCAGGGCAGTTATGCGAGGGGAGAAGCGGATGAAAGTAGTGATCTGGATGTTATGGTGGTTTTGGACAGACTGGGAGCGGAAGATCTTTGTATCTACAGAAACATTGTATCGAAAATGGAGCATTATGAAAAATCGTGCGGCTTTATCTGTGGAAAAGAGGATTTAACGCATTGGTGCCGAGGCGAAATTTGTCAGCTTGTACATGAAACGATTGACTATTACGGAGAGTTGAAAACGCTTGTACCATCCTATACGGACGAGGATGTCAAAAATTATGTTCAAATCAACGCGGGTAATTTATAGCATGAGATCTGCCACCGGTATGTCCATGCATCCGAGGAGGTGAGTCGCGCCGGCTTGCGTCGCTCCTTTAAAGCTGTTTTTTATATTCTGCAGAATTATCATTATTTAATCAGCGGTGTTTTTCTTTCGACTAAGGCGGAGCTTCTCAAATGCCTTGAGGGGATCCATTTGGAAATTTTGGAGCTTGCACAATTCTTGAGAGAGCATGAGGATTATGACATTTCCCAAGCATTTTCCCTGCTTTTACTCTGGTGTCAGGAAATTCTGCGGTCGGTTGCGGGAGACGAATACGCAGCCGCTCTCTAAAGCTTTAAACACAAAATGGTCACATCGGGGAATTCTTTCCGAGACTTTTTCAGGGGTGCCGACTTTGATGTTTATTTCAAAGCTTTTCCTCTTGGCAGTTCTGAATTTTTGCAAAATCGTAAAATGTTTCGTTATCCTATTGCTTTTTTGCATTTTATATGATAAAATAGAAAATAATCATGACATCCTACAGGTAGATCATTGCATGCAAATGGAGGAGAGCTACATGGTGAGTATTGTATTGGGTATTATCCTGCTGGTCGTTGCCGTGTTTTTGGTAATAGCCGTATTGATGCAGAATGGAAAGTCTAAGAATTTGTCCGGTGCCATCAGCGGTGGGGCGGAGACGTTCTTTGGAAAAACAAAAGGAAGCACCATCGACAGGATGCTGTCAAAGGTTACGACGGTGGTGGCGATCCTTTTCGTCATTATGATTGTTGTTGTTTATGTGACACAGGATGTGACGGATTACCGGACGATCTTCCAGGATGCGTTGGATGACGCACGCCAGGAGGCGGCGGCCGGACATGCAGACGATACGGAGAATACCGGGGCCGCAGCCGTTGGAGCGGATACGGCAAGTACGGATAATTCGGACGCAGCCGACACAGAATAAGAACAGGGGTTCAACCGCTTGGGGAAGCTTCCCGAAGCGGTTTTCTGTTGCCGGGGGAGCTTCACGTATTTGTTGGAGTTGACTATGGTTTGAGATTGTTCGTTCGGCCGCGGAGATGCAAGATATGTTGTGTTGCCCAAAAAGTTCGTTTTTCGGAGCTGCTGCTCCCATTCCGCAAAAAGGAAACGCCGAATCTGCGGCGATAAGGCATAAGATGAAAAAGAAAAAAAGTACAAAGCGCCAAATAAAAGGCATGTCGGTGCGGCAGAGCAAAGAGATGAAAAGGCAAAGAAGGCCAGGGGCCCGTCACAAAACGAAGGAGAAATCACAGCAACTGACAGGTATGTACCGTTCCAATGCCCGTGGCTTTGGCTTTGTAGTCCCCTCAGAGGAATTTCGGGATGAATTTCATGAGGACATTTTTATTCCTAAATATGCGGGAAATGGCGCAATGGACAGAGACACGGTCCTTGTGAGTCTAAGAGAGGCAAGAGGCGGTAACAAAGAGATGGAACGGAGCGGCCGACTAGCAGTCGAAGGTAAGGTGGAAAGAATACTCGAACGGTCTGCCGAAAGTGTTATCGGTACGCTTCACAGTGAAAAGCTCCTTCGACCGAAAAGAGGCGTTCGATATTATGTGACGCCGGATGGTGTAAACACAGAGATGATTGTACGCGTGGGAGAGGAAGATCTGTTAGGAGCTGCGGTAGGCGATAAGGTCGAGGTTCAGCTTACCCGATACCCTTCCGGCAGGCATCGGGATGCTTGCGGTATCATCTCGCGGGTCTTTGGTGCGTCAGATTCGCGTCTGGCCAATTATCAGGCGATATTGTATGAAAACCACATACGGACAGAGTTTGACGACACTACTCTAAAGGAGGCTGAACGTGTGGCCTCCCGCCCGATTACAGCGGCGGGGCGTTTGGATCTGCGCGAAAAACTGATTTTTACAATTGATGGCGCCGACGCAAAGGATTTAGACGATGCAATATCACTTGAAGCTCTGTCCGATGGTTATTTACTAGGGGTTCATATAGCGGATGTGTCCTCTTATGTAGAAATGGACAGCGCGGTGGACAGGGAAGCCTACCTGCGCGGTACAAGTGTATATTTTACGGATCAGGTAGTACCGATGCTACCAAAAGTAATTTCCAATGGATGCTGTTCGCTTACAGGAGGGGAGGAGCGATATGCGCTTTCCGCTCTGATTCGTCTGGATAAAAATGGTGAAATAATGACGTGTGAACTGAAAGAAAGCATTATATGTTCAAAAATCCGCGGCGTTTATGCAGAGCTTAACGATATACTGGAGAGGGGAGAAGCTTCTGCTTTTTATGGGAAATACAGCGTACTGTTTCCTGAAGTTTACCCGCGAATGGTAGAACTGTACAGGATTTTGGAGAAAAAAGGCGTGAAAAAGGGAGCCCTGGAGCTGGATACGTCTGAGGCGAAGATATTGGTCAATGAGGAAGGGGAGCCCGTGGGCATTGAGGCGCGGGAGAGAGGGATTTCCGAGCGGCTCATTGAACAGTTTATGCTGTGCGCGAATGAAGCGGTAGCCTCTTTTCTGCAAAAGCGCGGATTGCCGTGTGTCTATCGGATTCACGAGGATCCTTCACCGGAAAAGCTCGACACATTCCGACACTTTGCCTATCACCTTCAGTTGGATATCAAACCGCTGATTCGGGAGCCGGTCACTTCACTTGCCATGCAAACGGTTATGAATGAGGCGAAACAGAAGGGAGTGTCCGGTCCGGTATCGGTCGTACTGCTCCGTTCCCTTGCGAAGGCTAGATACAGCGCTTCCGCCTCGCCGCACTTTGGGTTGGCCATTCCGCTGTACTGTCATTTTACATCGCCGATTCGACGGTATCCGGATCTTATGGTCCATCGGCTGGTCAAGCTGTTCCTTCACGATCAGTATGATGAACACACACGTGTCAGGATGAAAGCGGCGGTGGAGAGAGCGGCCAAGCAGTCGAGCGAAACGGAGCTGCAGGCCATGAATGCGGAACGGGCGATAGAGGATATGTATAAGGTTATCTATATGCAGGACAGAGTCGGTCAAATATTTGCCGGAACCGTATCATCGGTTGTATCCTTCGGATTCTTTGTCATGCTGGAAAATACCTGTGAAGGCTTGGTTCCCATTTCATCCCTCAATGGATATTTTACGTTCCATGAGAAAAATTTGACGTTGAGCTGCGGCAAACGCGTATACCACTTGGGGGATCGCGTCCGTGTCAGACTGACGCGCGCGGATATTGTGACACGAAAGCTGGATATGGAAATCGTGGAGGAAACAGAGACGCCGGAAAACGGCGAATAAATTCGAGGTGATCGCGTGCTGCATCTTGACAGACCTGTTATCGTAGAGGGAAAATACGACAAAATACGACTGAGGCAAATCGCTGAGGGCACGATTCTGACAACAGATGGCTTCGGTATCTTCAAGGCCGCCGAAAAGACGGCGCTGATTCGTCGGCTTGCCGCTGAAAAGGGCATCATCGTATTGACGGACGCGGATGGTGCGGGACGCGTCATACGCAATTTCCTGCGCGGCTGCTTGCCGCCTGAGAGAGTTATCCATTTGTATATACCTGCTCGACAGGGCAAGGAGCGGCGCAAGCGGGCTATTTCCAAGGAGGGGCTGCTTGGCGTTGAGGGGATGGACACTGAGACGTTGATACGGTTACTACGCCCCTATACGCAGGAGGGGGGCCGCCAAGAGACGCCGCGTGGTGAACCGGTGACAAAGACAGATTTTTACGAGGCTGGTCTTTCCGGAGGAACGGAAAGTGTCCTGCGTCGGAGGCGGTTTGCCGAAGCTGTCGATCTGCCGTTACAGATGTCGTCAAACGCGCTGCTGGAGGCGGTAAATCTTTTGTACACGCGTGAGCAATATCAGGAGATTGTCCGTAAAATCTCATCAGACGAAATGGCGTAGAGAAAAAGCCTGATCGCAATCGGGTAGACCACCCGAATTCTTTTTTAGTGACAGCTCTGCAAAGCGGCCGAGGCTGGAAAAAGGGGGTGCGTCGAAATTTGGAGACATTTCATTCGACGGCTTTTGAGTGCCTTGCGGTGATTTCGGTGAATAGACCTGTTTTATAGAAATCCAGGTATCCATTTTCCATAGATGGGATAACGGATATTGCCAGCTAACAATAGAAATGGCCATGAGGCCTTATGACGTATTTTCTATGCCGATGTATCACGGCACTCAAATCCCGTATTTTTCTCACGGCTTTGAAAACGAGAGCGCAAGCTTGAATGCCTCTGTAAACAGAAATACAGCCACAAATGCTTTGAATAAAAGGGCTTTCTCCTTATCGGTATAAACCTCCTCTTTCAGCGGTTTAAAATGAATTCGAAGAGCGTGTGATATGCGTGCATATGTCTTGTGAAATATGCTGTGTCGTATTGCAATGACATTTCTCCTGTTCTCTGTATTTCATAGACCTTTCGCTTTTCAGCTGAAATCAGCTTTTGAAAATCTCGAAATTTTATTGCATTTGTTGATGCTGTATGATATAATAAAACTTAATCTGTAAGACCTTCAGCATCATGGGATGCTGAAGTATAGAAGAAATGCTGCAAGTGTTATTTTGCAGGTAGGAATTCGGTGCTTTTTACAGTGCCGCGGTCATTGACGTTCATATGACCCGGATGCGTATCCAAAAGCTTGAGCTATACGCAGGCTGCTTTTTGTGTCTGCTTATCTCAAATTGGCGTGAATAGATAAACAGGAGAAGGCGCCCAAATGCTTTTCTGCTGCCCTGAACCGAATCTGAATTACGATTGGGTTCAACCGTACATGTGTTCTCGGTCGGGAATGCGAATGTAAAATACGAAATGGAATAGGACGCTTGCAGGCTGTACATGAATGTCCAGCCTCTTATTACGTAAACGACGGCGTGCAGAGTACAGATTTTGAGAAATTAGGGCGGCGTCGAAATCGGGCCTGCCGAAAAGGTATTTAAACGATAGGCAGTCATACTGCGAGTATGGCTTGGACAGGCTTGAAAACATTTTTCAAACGATAAAAGATGCTCTGCTTCTGATATGCGGGGTATAAATTGTGTATTACGGCAGGCGCTCTGCTTTTGATTTCAGAATCGGCTTATCTATTAACAACGAAATTGATTGCACGCTGACCTTCAAAACCGGCGCTCCGCTGCGCGCTTCGGGCCGCGTCGGCATGAAATCTAAATTTATTTACCGGGTATGAGTCTGCTATTCATGCTCGCGAAAATCGGAGAACGAAAATGGAAAAATTACAGTCGTTTGTTGTCAGAATGTATAGAAAATATAAGGAGTTTATCTTATATGGCATCTTTGGAGCGCTGACAACCGTCGTCAATTACGTGTTGTATTTCGGCTTCAATGCTGTTTTTACTTTTGACAAGGGATATCTGATTTCACAGGGAATTGCATGGGTAGGCGCAGTCGTCTTTGCGTTTATCACGAACTATGAGTTCGTGTTCGAGAAGAACACAACCGACAGTCTGGGACGTCAGGTTATATCTTTTTTTTCCTGTCGCCTTGCTTCCGGTATTATGGAGACGCTTTTGATATATATTGCGGTAGAAGTCCTGCAATGGAACGAAAATATAACGAAAATACCGGTTTCTGTATTTGTTGTTTTGTTAAATTATGTGTTCAGCAAGCTGTTTGTGTTTCGCAGCGGCGGGAAGCGTTCCGATGAGATTGAGAAGAACCGCGCCAATGCAAAATCTCAAAAATGAGAAAAAACCGGCCGCCTAAAAGGAAACGGCGGCCGGCCTTTCTGATTTTCCATATTTAGGATTTTCGCTTTCGTGGGATCAGTAGAACGATAAGCAGAATGATAGCCAGGATAACGATGATGATAATGACAATAGCTGCTGTATTATTCTTCTCATCTTCTGTTTTTACCGGATTCGTTACACTGTCATCTACTTTGCCGCTGTCGCCTGAGGTGTCGTTCTTTTCGTCTGAAACGACCCCGTTGTCCTTGTCAAACATGCTGTCGCTTGTATTGTTTTTGTCGGAAATTTCACCGTCGGAGACCATATCGCTGCCATTAGAGGAGCGAACCCTCGCACCGCCATCCGGAAGTACGTCAGGTATGTCACCAAGAATACCATCGTTAAAATCGGCGTCCGTATCATTATAGCCGTTTGCCGTATTGTTGCTGGTATTTACGGGGACATTGCCGGCGCCGCGGGAATTGACATTTCCCTCGGGCACGCCTGCCGCCGCAGTCTGAATGGCGAGCCATGTGAACATAACTGCGCAAATCAGGCTGAGGATAGCAGTGCGGTGTGTCCGATGCTGACGTTTCTTGTTGTTCATGAGCATCCTTATCCTTTGTAATTATTCGATTTTTTGCACTTGCCCATAATATGAGCGTTCTTATTGTTCCAATCCGAGTGAAAATTCATACAAGGGAGTTTTTTGAAGAAAATCATGTCAATGGAACAAAAAAAATTCAAAAAGAATGACAGCGGTTTTATTTGTAAAAATTGTGGTTTTAAGGTGGAGCCGCTCTGTACAAGTTCACGAAATCACTGCCCGCGGTGTCTTTGCTCCCTGCATGTAGACTGTTTTCCCGGAGACCGCGAAAATCGCTGCGGCGGTTTGATGCGGCCTATCCGCGTGGAACCGGATCCCCGAAAGGGCTTCGTGATTGTACATCAG
>DXYE01000149.1 GCA_019415985.1 Clostridiales bacterium | reverse complement strand
TCATGGGCTTCCTCCGGCGTCACCTCCCCAGGCTCAAACGCCTGGATCAGATGGCGGCCCAGGTGCGTCCCCTTGTCGATGGCATGGCGGCGGGTCCAGGAAAATTCAATGTCCGCTGTTTCAGCGGCGCAGCCATAGGAAGATACCAGCAGCTTCCCGTCTGTCTTTTCGGGATTGCAGATATAGTCGATGGCCGCTTTCAGCGTAGACTTGATAGGATGTGTCTTTGTAACTGCCATATCTGTTCCTGCCTTTCCCGGATTTCCTGGATATCCGACTGGTAGGCAGGGCCGCCGGCGTTCAGCTTCTTTGCGATCTGGTTGATATTTCGGCCGATGGCGGACAGCTCTGCGGTGAACGCCTTGATATCCGTGGTGTCGGTATAGATGATATATCCGTCAATCGCCATCTTCCGCAGATAGGCGCCGATCCGCTGTGTGGGGAGCTGGGCCATCTTCTGTTCAATCAGCGCCCGTTCCTGCGCTGTCACCGGGCAGCGCAGGATGATGGGCCGCTTTCGGTTTGCCATGGCGTGTTCCTCCGTTTCTCATAAGGGTCTGGGATTATCCCAGCAAGCGTTTTTCGGTTTAGGGGCAGGGGCTCCCCTAAAGCGGAAATCCGCAAGTGCGGCCGCACTTGCTGTGCTTGCTATCGTTTCTTTCTTCGTACCTAAGTAATACGGAAACGGAGAATTTGGCTACCTTCTGACAAAGAAAAAACGCTACAAACTTTATCCGTTCATAGCGTCTTTCATACTTTGTTCAGTTGTACCGGGAACACGGCTATTCCCCCTTCTCTCTGGCGTCTAGGAGGGCCCGCGCTGTTGCGATGATGATTCCGATTTCCGTATCATTCAGGTCATCGGCCAGAGCATCAAGCTGGCGGCGCGCCGTGGTCTTGCCGTCCACTGCCTCCCCGAAAAGGATTTGATCCACGGAAACATGGTAGCGTGCCATAAGCTCCAAAAAGATTTGGACGCTTGGGTGCTGCCCTTTGTTCTCTATGTTCGCTAGGTATCGGGGAGAGAGGAACATCTCATTTCCCGCCTTGTTGCGGGATTCCTTGCGCCCGGTTCTTGCTTTTTTGATTGCCGCTCCATACGGGCGGAAGTCAATTTTCTCTACTGGTCTCTTTGACATATTCATTCACCCAGTTACATTTTACTGTTCACTTTTCCTTCTGAATATGTCTATATAGTTCCTATAATTAGCCAAAATAATTCATTCTCATGTACTTGATATTATACGGTCTCCCGTATATAATTATACTGATAAAGTTTATGGGAAGGACAGATGAAAAATGGAATATATGTCTTGCCCCGAAGCTGCAAAGAGATGGGGCATTTCCGAAAGACGAGTACAAAGACTTTGTGAGGACGGTCGCATACCCGGTGTGTCAAAATTCGGTTATATGTGGCTGATACCAAAGGATACAGAAAAACCAGCGGACAAACGAAGAAAGGAAAGTAAGAATGGCAAAATATAAATTTCTAATTGTAGAAGATGACACAGATATAAATAATCTTTTGAAAAAAATTCTTAAAGATGCAGGATATGAAATTGAGCAGGCCTTTTCCGGTACAGAAGCGATGTTTTACTTTGATAAAAGTGTACCTGATTTATTGCTGCTCGATTTAATGCTTCCTGGGATGTCTGGCGAAGAATTATTGCGTCAAATTCGCGGGGAACGGAAATGCAACATACCCGTATTGGTACTTTCTGCTAAAAATGCTCTGAAAGATAAAGTAGAACTCCTTCGGATAGGGGCTGATGATTACATTACAAAACCTTTTGAGCCGGAGGAAATTGTCGCAAGAGTACAAGCTGCTCTCCGGCGAAGTGGACTTATTGCAAATACTGAAACTGCGTCAGAGGTGCTTATTTACAAAAATATACGGCTATATCCTGATTTAAGAAAAGTTATTGTACAGGGCAAAGAACTTTCTTTGACTGCACGAGAATATGAAATCCTTTACTTGCTTATTCAAAACCCTGAAAAAGTATATTCAAGAGAAAGCCTATATGAGCTTGTTTGGCAAGAGGGTTACTATGGCACAGATCATACCGTTAATGTGCATGTCAGTAATTTAAGGAAGAAAATTAAGGAACACGACGCTACGGAAGATTATATTCAATCTGTCTATGGAATTGGGTTTCGATTGGTAAAATCTTGATACTTTCTTGACTATTCCTTGAGGACTTCTTGACTGGTTTTATATTATACTTCCTATTGTAAATATAAGGGTGTTAGTAAACAAAAGCTGCCCTGGATTGGAGGACTACAAGTGCGAGAATATATTGTCGAAACCATACAAGTTAAGAAGTCTTATGGCTCACTGCTTGCATTGAACGATGTATCAATTCATGTGAAGCGCGGAGAAATTTATGGCCTTATTGGAGATAATGGTGCCGGAAAGACCACTCTTTTGAAAGCACTTGTGGGTCACATTTGGCCCACAAAAGGTAGTGTTTGCCTTTTTCAGCAACAAGGAGAAAAAAACCTTGAGCGGTGCAGAAAGCAAATTGGTGCCATGATTGAGGAACCAGCCTTTTTCCCTAATATGTCTGTTGAAAAAAATATGGAGTATTGCAGACTTCTCAAAGAAATACCCGGAAAAGATCGTACAGAACAGGTTTTACAATTGGTGGGACTATGGGAAAGGCGAAAGAGCAAATGTAAAGAGCTTTCTATGGGCATGAAGCAGCGTCTGGGCCTTGCTATTGCCATGATTGGAGAGCCGCAGCTTCTCATTCTTGATGAACCCATTAACGGCCTTGATCCCAGTGGAATTATTGAATTTCGCCATTTACTGCATCGGCTAAATCAAGAGAAAAACATCACCATTTTACTGTCAAGCCATATTCTTTCGGAACTTCAACAAACCGCCACTACGTTTGGCTTTTTACACAAAGGAAAACTTATTGAGGAAATAAGCTCAAAGGATCTCAAAGAAAAGTGCGCAGATTATCTGGAAATTGTGGTGTCTGATGTGGAAGCGTATGCGGCGCTTCTGGAACAGTGCTTTTCTGATGAAGAATATAAGATTTTACCAGAGCATGTTATACAGTTGTCCTGCCCAAAAAGACAAATTGAAGAATACAGCCGTTTGGCCGCCAGCAAAGGAATCCTGATAACCGGGCTGCAACGCCATCAGCAGTCTTTGGAAGATTACTACATGAACCTGAAAGGGGGAGCAAGTCATGTTTAATTATATCAAAAGCGAATTATATAGACTTACACATTCGTATGCGTTATATACGGTTGGTTTTGCCTTTGTGCTCGCTCCAGTAATTGTAAATATATTGTTATATTGTCTTGCATATGTAGATTCAAATTTCCCATATGCCACTACATCTTATTCCTATTACAACGTTGTAGCAAACCCGATGATTTTTTGCTATGCTGCACTTTTTATGGTGTTTGTGTTCTATGAAGGAAATAAGAAAAATGGAAATCTGAAGAATGTTATTTGTACAGGTCTTTCGAGAGAAAAAATATTCCTTGGACAAATTGTTGTTTGTTTGTTTGTATCAGCAGCTATGCTGTTTTGTACGATTATAATCTATATTATAAGTGCGCAACTTTTGTTGGAAGTAGTGGGTCCCGTCACTGCAATGGATTTAGTTATTGAGTCTTTGGTCATGATACCCAGTGCTATATCCTCTCTGATTTTAAGTATATTTATAGTGAATTATTTCGACAAAGGTTCTACGGGAATTATCTATTGGCTTTGTATTATGAATTTTGTTCCCCAAGTTCTCTTTTATATCAGTCTTGTAATTGAACCTGTCAGAGGAATTGCTATGTGGCTACCTCAGAACTTCCTTAGCGGTATGCAAGTTAATCAAACCGTGTGTGCGCCTATTTGGAATACGGCAGACGGGCTTGCTAAATGCTTGATTTCCGGTTTTATTGGAATTGTTGTTTTTAGTATTTGCGGAATAGTCAGTTTGCGAAAAAAAGAGTTCTGATAATCCATATTTTTGATTAGGGAGGTGAGGGCATGACTGTTATCCTATTGACGCTTGTTTTGGTATTGGCTGCCTATTTTGCATTCAGATTTTATTTGCTTAAAAAGGCTCTGAAAGAAACCAGCGAACAATTACAGGTCATACAAAAAGACTTGAAGCAAAATCAAGTTTTACATTTGCCCTTGCCAGATCATGATTTGGAAACTCTTTTGAATTCAATAAACTGCACGTTAGACGCAATACGTAGCGAACGAAAAGACTATGCAAAACGCGAAAGCGAATTTCAAGCAGAAATCGAAGCCATTAGCCACGATTTGAGGACACCTTTAACGGTTATACTTGGTTATTTGGGTTTTCTTCAGAAGCAACGCCTGTCGTTTACTGCCGATCAGAAGGAAATGCTTGACATTATAGAACGGAAGGCCCGTTCTATGGAAATACTAATTTCGCAATTTTATGATTATTCCCGCTTAAATGCTAACGATTATGAAATTAAAATAGAAGAAATCGATGTAGGAAGAACCTTGCGGGAAGTATTTGCGGAAAACTGCATGATGTTAGAAAAAGCTGTGTTACAAGTGAAAACAGACTTTCCAAATCATCCTGTATGGGTTGAGGGGGAAACGACCGCTTTAGAGCGTATTTTTTCCAATCTATTTCAAAATGCAGGAAGATATGCGAACCATTTTCTGAATATCTCTATACAGAAAAACGGAACGTTGGTGTATATTATTTTTGAAAATGACACGTTAAAAGCAAATGCAGATAATATTCCACACCTATTTGATCGCTTTTATATGGCAGATACTTCAAGAAATAAAGGAGGAACGGGATTGGGATTGACGATTGCAAAATGTCTTGCGGAAGAAATGGCTGGTTCATTGACTGCTGATTTAATCAATGGCGAAGGGAAAGAAACGCCGCGACTTCGTTTTACACTTTGCTTAAAAGGGACAAATAGATATGAAAACTGAAAAATGGCTATTATGTCCTGTCTGCAAAAATAAAACACGAATACGGTTGCGAGAAAATACAGAACTCAAAAACTTTCCTCTATACTGTCCGAAATGCAGGCAAGAAACGCTAATCAATGTAAAACAACTGAATATCACAGTTATCAAAGAGCCAGACGCACAGACGCAGAGCCGATAACACGCAAGGCAATTCCCTTGTGGTTATCGGCTTTCTATTTATTTGTATCATCAAGGAAGGGGTGATTTCCTATGAACTGGATAGTCTGACAGAATGGCAAAAACTAATATCGTCCGCATACACTACTACAATTATTCCTGAATCAACTTATGACAGTATGATTGTTTTTTATTCTGCTTCTCCAATAACACTTCTTCAATAAAAAATTGTTCTGCCGGACGACGGCAAAAGAAAAAAGCCGTCGTTCAGCAGACAATCACCATGCCATAATTCTATCGCGGCGGCTTTGAAGAAATTCAGGGCCGCCGCTCTTTTATACCCTCGAAGGAATGACGACCACACGCTAAAGATTACGGCGGCTTATGAAGGGAGCCGCCATGAAGCAAAGAACGTTTCGACAAATTAGGACAGAAAACTACCTGTCAAAAAAAGCCCGGCCACCACCGGGACCTGCTCCGCCCATAAATATGAACTATGTAATCATGTAAATACTTCGATTAATTCATTTGCGCCTTTCTGCGTTCTGCAGGAGGGCGCCTTTTTCTGTTTATGCGAGCCTCCGCCATACTGCGGAGCCTTTCATAAAAATTTTTTTCTCTTTCGCGGTTGCCAAAATTGCCATCCCTGGATTACTGAGGCGAAAGGGAGAAGATCACCACCCCCGCACCTGCGGGCTGCGAAGGGAGGTGAGAAAATGAAAGACTCC
>DXYE01000148.1 GCA_019415985.1 Clostridiales bacterium | reverse complement strand
GAAGCTCACTTGTAACTTTGTATTCGCTGACACCGATTGGCTTTGACATATCTTTTAAGGCATATTCAGCGACTAATGCGTTTTTGCTTTTGCACAGCAACAGACCGATAGAAGGATTGTCATTATCCTTTTTCAAAATCCCGTCAACGGCTGAGAGATAAAAGTTAAGCTGTCCAGCATATTCCGGCTTAAATTCTCCGGTTTTCAGCTCAATCACAACATAGCAGCGAAGATTAAGGTTGTAGAACAGAAGATCAATGTAAAAATCATCGCCGCCGACATTGAGATGATATTGATTGCCGAGAAACGCAAATCCCGTTCCCAACTCTAAAAGCAGCTTCGTTACATCCTGAACAAGAGCCTGCTCTATATCCCGTTCTACCATATCTTCCTTGAAAGGGATAAAATCAAAAATGTATGGATCTTTCATTGTTTGTACGGCAAGCTCACTCTGCGGCGAAGCAAGTCGACTTTCAAAGTTTGAAATCTTATCAGCAATAGCCTGCCGTTCATATAAGCCGCTTTCAATCTGATGAATCAAGACATTATGCGACCAGCCATTTTCTGCGGTCTTTCGTATATACCACTCTCTTTGCTTTTCTCCTTTAACCTTATCCAAAATTGCAACATTGTGCGACCACGGAATTTGTGCAGACACCGTCTGCACAAATTGCTCATCAGGATAAGTGCTTGCAAATTTTGACATATATTTAAGGTTGCGAACAGAATAGCCCTTTGCGTTCGGGAACGAGAGCTTAATATCAGCCGCCAGATTTTCAATAAATTTATTGCCCCAAGATTTATGCTCGTTTATGATTTTTCCGATATTGTAATACAGCATAATCAGCTCTTTATTTACACTTAAAGTAGCTTTGTACTGCGCCTGCTGAATTTCCTGTTTGATAGTCTGCACCAAATCAAGATACTCGTTATTATTCATCAACATCTTTATACCCTCCAGTTATCTATTTCAAAAATTGATTGCGGTATTCCTGATGACGGAAACGGTAGCCCTGTGCGATCAGCGTATCCGTTTTCAATGCGACCAAGTTTATATCCGAGTGCATTGCCCGTGCGATTTGCTGAATATCATACCCATTTTCGATATATTCCAGTATTTCATCATCAGGCAGGGAGATTTGGGAAGCAAAGATGTTTGCCTCGTACTCCATCCGGCTTTGCCGCATATCGAAAATATTAAATTCCTTGAAGCCGCCGGCTTTGACCGCTTCTTCTCTATGTAATGCGTCGTGTCCAATCTCATGCAGCATTACGATACGCTCCATTACAGGGTGCAGATCGTCTTTTATGAAGATAAAACGGTTACGCATTAAAACCTTGTATGCCCCTCGCTGTTTCTTGAAGGCTAATGGGATAACTTCTATGCCCAGTTCTTGTGCGATTCTATGCGGATCTCTTGTGCAAAGGTCATTTGCCAGCCGATTCGCCTTTCTGACAATCTCTAAAGTCTGAATATCCAAGAGCAAACACCCCCATTCTACTGCCAGTAAGTATATCTTATCAAATACACTGTCCGAAAAAGAGGACATCAAGCGTTATTTCCGGTATTTTTTGGGAGTGTACTTTTTATTCTTCTCTTTGGCGATCCAGTACGCTTCCTGAATGCCTTTCATCATCTCGTCCAAATCCTCATCTGCAAGCTCGCCGCCTGCAAAAAGCCCCGTAACCTCTGCCATAAGCTCCTTTGCCTGTCTTGCGCCTTTGCTTCCGTATTTGGATTCAGCGTTCAGCAGAAATTCCTCGTCATCGGTAAGCAGATAGTTGACATCGACCTTCAGGACTTCCGCCATCTTATAATAGGTTTCCCTTTTTTTCGGGTAGCGGGTGCCAGCCTCATAATTCGATACTGTCCGCAGAGAAACGCCGATTGCTTTTGCAAACTCATCTTGCTTTAAGCCTGCCTTCGTGCGGGCTTCTTTTACTTTCTCACAGAATTTCATTTCATCTGACCTCCAAATTATTCGACCTGATTTGAAAATATCTTGCGTATCTATATTGACAAGCGCAAGTAAATTTCGTATAATGTCAATACGCAAGTAAGTTGCGTATACATAATACCTTAACTTGCGTATTTTGTCAAGGGAGTTCAAAAAATTAGCTTGAACTTTTATCTACCAACAAATGATACCCGTTTTAAGGATTGAGGCGAACAGATGGGACGGAAAGATACACTCGCTGCGAAAAGCATTCGCAAAATGTACGAGCAGCTTAATTTGAATCAATCGGATATATTCTCTAAAACAAAATTGCTTCTCAGTGTATACCGTGATGTGGTCTGGATCACACTGAGAGAATCTGCCCGTGTGAATGAGGAGCTGGTATATTACGGAGAGGAACTGGACAGCGCCCTTGTCTACTTGGAGCTGTTTGCGCCGGATACCGAGAAGCAGGAGTTTGAGAGCCGTATCAGTGCTTTATTTGAGAACAAGTGGATGGTTGACCTGATTGATACCGCTATGGCGAAAATATATGACTACCATAACAACGGCAGGCTGTACCACGAGATCATATCGAAAAGCTACCTGACGGCGTTTCGGTATACAGAGAGCGAGCTGCTCGATCTCTTGAATATGGAGCGCAGTACCTTTTACGACCGGAAACGGGAAGCGATTTTGCTTCTCGGCGTATCTCTGTGGGGATATGCGATTCCGTGCTTCAAAGGAATCTTTAATATGAAGGGAGCTGATGAAAGCGGCGATATTCCCGATTTTTTCAAATAAAGGCTTGTCCGACTAAAGTCCGACGAAATCCCTACTGAATGTCCGACCTTGCGTATGCTACACTGTGTATGCTGCCCGAAGAACGGCTTTCGTTTACAGAACGAGGCTGAAAACGAAATGGCAGAAAATTGGCACAGTTTTGCCGATGATACGGAAAAGCAAATCTGTTACAATTAGTATGCCTAAAGCTTTGAGAATTTTTCTTGATTTTCAAATGCTGGTTGAATATCTTTTAGGCGGCAATACAGCAGCTTAGGCAAAACGAATTGAATATGTGTTTTGAAGAAGCAGTTATAGCTTTCAGCCTTCGGGCGTGAATGTTATAGCTGCTTTTTTTGTGCAGCCCTTTTCGCTTTTGTCAAGCGGAAAGGGAGCTTTATGTCTATCACAGTATGGCAGGCGTTTGTATGTAGGTATCCGTGATCTCCGGAGTTTTTGATTGTGACCTTATATATCAAAAATTCCAAATTTAAGGAGATTACGGAAATGAAAAAACTTACAGTAAACAAGCAGGAAGAATTATTTGCACAGGATTGTAAACTCATCAACCTTCGGTATGAGTATAGTGGTTTCACTGGAACGGAAAAATGGGCAATTATAACGGAGCTGTCCGAAGAAGCATTGTGGGATAAGTACCCTGATGTCATCAGCAGGTATACGCCTTTTATACTTCTGTCAATGGCACAGGGAGAAGTGATTAGTGAATCACATAGAAATAATGATAAATATGAAAAGCGCAGCAAAAGGACGATAGATGTATACGGTTACGAAGATGATATTTTTGAGCAGTTCCATCCGAAATCTATCGCACCGTTTATTGATCCGTTTGATAAAGCGGAGGAGGAACAGATCGAGGAAGAAAAAGAAAAGCTGCGGCAATTAGAACTTTCTAAGGTAAGACAAGCGTTAAGTATGCTGCAACCTGTTCAAAGGGAGCGCCTTCTTAAATCCGTTTTGCTTGGGATTAGTTCAAGGAAAATTGCGAAAGAGGAGGGCATAAATTATAGCTCCGTAGATAAGTCAATCGCTGCCGCAATAAAAAATTTCAAAAAATTTTATGAAAACCTCTGATTTTGGGTGTGCATTTCGCACCCCTTTGTCCAAATGAGTGAAGGGGTATTTCTATTCCGGATATGAAATGCGCTTTCAAAACTCAATGAACAGAGAGGTTATACATAAAATGAAGAAAACAGAAATCAGGCGTGGAGATATATTTTCCTACGATTTTGGCACAAGAATCGGCTCTATCCAATCAGGTGTAAGACCTGTGCTGGTAATTCAGGCAGACAATTTCAATGCGAATGCGCCTACTGTTATTGTTGCGTCCATTACGAGTGTAATAAAAAAGAGGTATTTGCCGTCCCACATTATTTTAGGCGAGGATTTTGGTCTGACGAAGCCTTCAATGGTGTTGCTTGAGCAAATACAGACTGTGAATAAAGATGATTTGACAGAGTATATTGGCTTTGTTAATGATGAGCGCCTTTGGAGACAGATTAACGCAGCCTTGAAAAAAACATTCGGTCTATGGCTTTACAACGCTGACAGGATCGGCGACATTCGCTGCCTGTGTCCTAAATGCTTAAACGACTATTTTCGCAATCCGAACTATGTTGTCAGACGCCTTGATCCTTTCGCTAAAAGTAAAGGCACTTGTGATAAGTGCAATGATAGAGGTTGGGATTATATCGTTTATGATAAACGCACCTCTTTCAAAGGGAAAGGGGTATAGGGATGTCGCAAAGCAGGGAAAGGAAACGGAAGTTTGACATTCCTATATGGTGTAAGGCAAATCTGTCGATTGAAGAAGCCGCAGCCTATTCCGGTATCGGAATGGCAAAGCTTTATGAGATGACAGAAAGTGAGGATTGCCCATTTGTCTTATGGATAGGTAGCCGGAGAATGATTAAGCGAAAAGCTTTTGATGAGTATATAGAGCGGCAATACTCAATTTAATGAAAAAGTCAAGCCTGCGATGAGCCGATTCGCATAATTGGCTTATCGCAGGATATTGACTATGCTGTAACTACCAAAAGCAAGGAGGTACAGCAATATGCTTAGCAAAAAGCACAATCCGGATATGTCGAGAGTCCCGTTGTGGAAGAAAATGAATTTGACGGTGGAAGAAGCCGCCGAATACTCAGGAATAGGCGTATCTAAAATTAAAGAAATTTCAAATCAAAAAAACTGTCCCTTTGTCCTATGGAATGGAACAAAGCGGTTGATTAAAAGAAAACAATTCGAGGATTATCTCGAAACACAATATTCCGTCTGAGAGGAGGACAAGCTAATGGATAATAAACTGACTGAAACAAGCAGTTCCAACAGGCGTGTGGCTGCTGTTCCAATTTGGGTAAAACCTTATTTGACGATAGAAGAAGCGGCAGAGTATACGGGAATAGGTAGGGATAAGCTTTATGAAATGACGAGCCTTGCCGATTGTCCGTTTGTGCTGTGGGTAGGCAATCGGAGAATGATTAAGCGCAGGATTTTTGATGAATACATTGAGCAGATGTATTCAATATGATGGAGGTTGTATGGACGAAAAAATTTTAGCTTACAGAAGTGAACTCCAAAAGAGGTCGGAAAACACACAGTTTTGGACGAAAACGATTTTAACCGTTGAAGAAGCTGCCGCATACACCGGAATCGGAAGGGCAAAAATCCGCCAAATCATTTCACAAGGGAATTGTCCTTTCACGGTAAATAACGGCACACAAATCTGTGTGATCCGAGAAGCGTTCATTGATTATCTTGA
Source organism: Clostridiales bacterium (assembly GCA_019415985.1). Taxonomy (GTDB): domain Bacteria; phylum Bacillota; class Clostridia; order Oscillospirales; family CAG-272; genus CAKTAA01. Next base: position 357 of record DXYE01000148.1, on the reverse strand, counting down.
TAAGCAGTTTCGCATATAGGAGGAGAGAATTATGCCGAGAACAAAAAGAAAAGACAAGTCAAGAGCCGTGCTTCGGACAGGCGAATCGCAAAGGGCTGACGGAACTTATCAATTCCGATGGACTGACAGCAATCATAAGAGGTTTTGCGTATATGCCAAGACGCTTGATGAATTGCGCTACAAGGAAGAACAGATTAAAAAGGATAAGAGCGATGGCATTAAAACCGAAGCCCGATATACGACGGTCAACGAGGTCTATGAGCTTTGGAAGGAGCTGAAGCGAGGGCTGAAGAACAACACCTTTGAGAATTATAAATATATGTATGAAACCTTTGTCCGTCATCAAATAGGCTCAAA
>DXYE01000147.1 GCA_019415985.1 Clostridiales bacterium | reverse complement strand
GTTGGCGGACGTTTCTGCGGCTTTCGGTTCGGATTTGAAGTCCTGTACTCCACCAATACGTCCGGCTAAATAGCCGGACGTTTTTTATCTCAGTTTACCGCAACGCTTCCAGCGATCTTTTTTGTGCCGCCTTTACAAAATAAAAAAATCATTGAAATCTGAATATACAGAGATTTGGGGGTTAATGGTATTTACTTTATACCTCTGATATTAAAAGGTTTTTTGTGGTCGCTTTGTCTTTATTTAGAGTCCAAATAATGTATATACAAATCAATTATATCATATATTATTTTGAGTGAGGTGATTTTTTGAAAATACAATGGAAAAAATTAATTTTTTGTATTGTACTTCCGCTTGCAGTAGGCGGTTTAGCCGGGCTTTTAACACGCAGCAGCATGGAAACCTTTCAGTCGATAAATAAACCGGCGCTGTCTCCTCCAGGATGGCTGTTTCCGGTAGTATGGATGATCTTATACATTCTTATGGGGATTGCTTCATATCTTGTTCTTACATCAGGGAAGCCGAATCGTCCTGCTTTAGCCGTTTACGGAATACAGCTTGTTTTCAACTTTTTTTGGCCTATCATTTTCTTCAATCTTGAGGCTTATTTGTTTTCTTTTATCTGGTTGGCTGTCCTATGGATTCTTATTATTACAACAATGATTCTGTTTTTCAGAATATCCAAACCTGCGGGATATCTGCTACTACAGTATCTGCTATGGGTTACCTTTGCCGGATATCTTAACTTTTACATTTATTTGCTCAACTAAACAGAAGAAAGTGTTGACATTGAAGTTCTTAGAAATTCTGGAAAATGTTTTTTGTTTCAACGATATGAAATAGGCTGCTTTAAAACTGAAATAGTATCGTTGTACACTTTATATTAGTTACTGCAGCTTATTCGAGCTACAAGAGTTCAAATCCCACAGACGAAAACGCTAAAATTTTTTTATATACCTTCACCAGAAGCATAGAATCCGAACTCAAAGAGTTCGGATTCTGTTTTTATCTCCATAAAAAATGAAAGAAGTCGATTGCCGCAAAAGAATTCAGTTTTTTTATATTCTGTAGTTAATTATACATCAAAATTGATTATATTAACTTGAAGAGGTAAAATTATATATTCGTCTGAAAGATACTTGGAGTATCTGTTGGCAGGTTGGAAATTTCGTCGATAACGACGCAATCATCCCACTTGATTGCGTATTTGCGCCTATCTTCAAAAAACAAATGAATTGTTTGCACCCATTACAATAGATGATTCAAAGGGGCTAACTTTAACATGACTATGGATCATGCTGTATATTTTAAAGAGCTTGAAGCAAGGATTGTACAGTTGAGGCGGCTGCACGGTCAGTGTTCAGTTTTGGCCGCTGATATACTTGGGCCAACGCTATTTAGGGAGGGACTTGTTCTTTTGCGCCGCGCTTGATCCTTGCGTACAGTTGGCAGAAGACTTCATTTTGTTGCTACAGCAGAAACATCTTACATGTATTTGTTCCATTTTGTATCCGCATATAGACAACTTTAATGAGAACCCACGCTGCGTTTATTAATTATGTAATATATGGTAAAATGATCAGCGAACAAAAAATGTTGATGGAAAGAAAATGAGCGGTGCATATTTAAATAAAATAGAGCAGAATTGTTTGACAAGAGTAAATGGCAGATAGAGCTATGTCCGTTGTTCCGTGAGTTTGTCAAAAACACGGTACTATGCAAGAGCTCATGCTGAGAACAATCACAAGTGTCTTAGCAGAATGCCGTGTATTAGGATACTCAAAGGGAATGCTTTTGGATACAAAAATAATCGTACAGTATCGCATTGGTGGTAAATTAATAACCGCTTTGGGTAGGGTAACTATTGGGGTAATGTTTGATAAAAAAACACGTATTTAACATTCGCCCCCAGTGATACGTATGCCGTGATGTCCCAATATCTAAGGATGAAAAAAGTAGTTTGCAGATTGCTTTAGTGCCAGAATAAATAACGGCTGTCCTAACAAGTATACAAGCGACTACGTTATTAATTGGGTACGAAAATTGATAAAGGCCGGAAATTTCACAGCTAATCATCCGATTGGTTCTTCATCATCTTTAAGATTTGCCATAGGATCCTGCAATGCATTGATTGGAGTAAATTATGGTACTAGAAGAGTAGCTAATCTTCATCCGGCACTTACAAAGAGAAATGCATTTTGTGGCAAAGAATACAAAAATCCAAAATTGCGGTTCTATAACATCTCTTTACGAAAATTTGCAGAAGACTTTTATCCCATGTGAGGTTTGATCAGCAATGCTCCAGTAGATTATACCATGAACAGCGGGGTGTTAAGACATTCTATCGCTGTGGGCGTGTTGTGTCCCGATGGTCATGAATTGAGATTCTCTAATTTTATTGCAGGATTCAAAAAAACCAGGCAAAGCAATAACTCCGACCTTCTAATTCTCTTCCCAGGCTTTTTTGAAGCTTTAAGACTGGATTGGATTTGCCAATTCCTTCTTCTGATATGGCAAAAGCTTGCTTTAACGAATGAGAAAATGCTTACAGAACTGCTGTAGAATTTGGGATTACGATTGCCAGATTTACTGATCAACTAAGTGCAAAATCAGTAGATGCAATCTTAATTTACATTACAAAGGAATATTATCTGCTAATATCGTATTCTCAGGGACTATTCGAGTTCAATTGGCACGATTATGTGAAAGCTAACGCGATGTAGCGCCAGGTAGCCACACAGTTTATTTGCAAAAAGACACTCGAAAGTGATTTGCATTTTCAGATAATATGGGCATTATCTCGCTATGTATGTTAAATCTGGCAGAATTCCGTGGACGATTACTGGAACTCAGCCTGACACAGCATTCGTCGGAATCGGATATAGCGTGATGCACGGAGGTAAGGAACATAATACAGTAATTGGGTGCAGCCATATTTATTCGTCCGATGGACATGGAATGAAATATCAGCTTTCAAAAATATACGACGTTCAATTCGACAGGAAAAAACCTTTATTTGTCGGAAGACGAGACCTATCATGTTGGATTAACAGTTAAGGACTTGTTTCTTCATTTTTTCCGAAATACCGAAGCGTGTAGTTATCCATAAGCGTACACCCTTTCGCAAGGAAGAAATTGAAGGTCTTGTAGAAAGCCTCTTAAGCGCAGGCGTAAAGAGCATTGATTTGATAGAAATATCGTACGAAGACAATCTTAAATGCTTTACGCTCAAAAATTCAGCGATCTTACAAAGGAATATCTGTTTCGCTTTTATTTCATACTGGACAAAATGATTTCGGGGGATGACAGAAGTAAAATGAATAATAGTACGAGAGCTGATACGGTTGTAAAAACGCCATCGGCGTTCCTCTCTTTTCACTATATATAAGCCATACATATGCTGACAGTCTCCTCATGACCAAACAACGGATTCTGTTTTTGTGTCATTTTTTTGTTTTTGACCTATTGGGTCCCATTCCAGTATGGTCGAGCCGCAAAGCGCTCCCGTGAAAAATGAACTGCAGCTCCGACTTTATAACAGACCGAAACATTCATATGACAAGATTCTTGCCGGCCTCAAAAAAAGATTCCGTTCAGAGAGACTCAAAAGGAGCGTCCGCAGACGCCTGTTTGGAAAACTCCATAAATTTCGAAATTCTTTTGTGCAAGGTTCCTTATGGTTATATTATGGAATTCCCCTTTTTAAGAAATTCAATATGGCTATTCCAATAATCTACCGGGCGTTGGGGATAAAAACCGGGCGAAACTCGACAGACTTCATCGACACAGAGTTTACTTGCCAGTCAGACTCAGATAATAAAAAGGGCGAGAAACCGTGGTTTCTCAACCCTTTCATTTCTTTTACTGCATCAGTATCTCTCAAAAGCTCACTTGAAGATGGCATGCCGTGACACAGGTTCCTCACAGTCGCTTGACTCTGATCACCACACTGTCAGATGCTCAGCTTTCAAGATAATGCTTCACCAACGTATTCAGCAGCTCATCCCGGTCGATCCGGCGGATTAAACTCCGCGCATTTTTATAATTGGTGATATAGGTCGGATCCTCGGATATGATATACCCCACAATCTGATCGAGAGGATTGTACCCTTTCTCGTTTAGGGCGTTATATACCGTTTGCAGAATACGTTTAATCTCCACTTCCTTTTCATCGACAACTGCAAACGTTTTTGTCATGTCTTTTTCGTAGTTGGCCATCGCCGTCTTCCTTCCTTTCTGCCCCTTGCAGCTGCGCCATATATCTTGCCCGGACACATCTGATATACCATCATACGGAACGGGCTGCGCTTTTATGCCGCCGTTTTTCGTCCGCTCCACCGAATGCTCGGCGTTTTTCCTCCGCTGAACGCGTTTTACGCCCACCGCAGTATACCAACATCAATGAGTCTTTATCACAAATATATCATTCAGCATTTTTTCCGACTGAACCATCTGTATGCGCTGCTGGTATCTGCGCCCGTATGCGAAGATATAATTCTTTTGCTCCTGAGTCAACTTCAAATCTATCGATATCTGTTCTAAATTTGTCCTCATGACTGATCCCATTTCAAATTTGGATATCTCACGGATCCTTTTATAGAGACCGCTTCGATCTCCTGCCGTATGCGACAGACAGCCTGTATATTTACCGAGCAGCGCATTGCCCAGCGTCTGATTGATCACCACAGCAAATAGGTTTATCCTGCAGGTTTTCAGATCCCGGCTTTTCTGCTTTGCATACGATAGAAAGAGCTTTTCCCTCTCCTCTGCTGAGAACCGTCCACAGATCTGATCCTCAGTAATCAACTGCTTCAGATACTGCTTAATATAATATACGCCGCGGTATGCTGTTCTGTCAAAGGCCAGCGGGTATGACATTCTCAGCGCAACGCTATGTGCTGCATGATAGAAGTCATACTGCATCAGCGCATTTTTAATTTCCACATCCAGCGTATGATTATAGCACTCATTGTCAATGTGCTGTCTGTTTTTTTTCGCCTGTACATACAGGGCTACGGAATCGCATACCCGAGCCCGGAGCAGCCGCTGTCCATTGCGAAACATCTCGTCGACGTCGTGAGACTGAAGGGCGGCAATTGCGTACATAGGATCATGGTATCCCATTAGATAGGAATCCAATGTAAAAAAGACGGAGGACAGCAGCTCCCCCTCATCCTGCTCCCGCATATTATCCGACTGCAGAAGCGCTTCAAGCTGCCCCATGATCTGCATTTGCAGATCATCTGCGACAGCCATGGGAAGCAAATGGACGCGCACGGCTTCTGTAACCAAAGATCGGGTATAATTATCATACCGGAGGTTTCTCCGGTTGATCAGCGATAATTGTTCTCTCTTCTGTCGGTTTTCTATCATGCTGCATTCACTCTCCGGATTTTATCCTGTCGCAGAAGAATGGCGGCTTTTGTGTTAGACACAATTCCATGATGTTCGACAAATTCCGTTGTTTCCCGCGTCTTTTCACGATCTACTATAATATATGTTTATATCATAGCATATTCTTGGAACTTTGTCAACATTTTGTCCTATTTCTGCTCTTATATAAAGTATTTACCGGCAAATGACATAAAAATACAGAGGCAGCGGCCGCTGTTCACTCCCCAATAGGATAAAAAGACGTATTTCGGCAGGCTCAGTACAGCAGGATATTCTCTTCAAGGGCTCGTATAACCGCTGAATTTTGTGCGTTTTTCATATCCTGCGCCAATGCTCATGTGCCATAAAGTAACACACAAGAATTTGATAGACAGTAGCCCACTATTCCGTTATTAGCTTACGCACACACCTTGTAACTTTTTCGTTAAGCCTATTGACTCTGATACTTCGGAAGAGATATAAT
>DXYE01000146.1 GCA_019415985.1 Clostridiales bacterium | reverse complement strand
ATGGCGAATTGCAAAGTAATTGCGGTGACGAACCAAAAAGGCGGCGTGGGTAAAACCACAACCACCGCTAACCTCGGAATCGGGCTTGCACAAGAAAACAAGCGTGTCTTGCTGATCGACGCAGACGCGCAAAATTCTTTGACGCTCTCCCTCGGCTATCCGAAACCCGACGATCTGCCTGTTACACTTACGGACATTATACAGTCGGTGATTGACGACAAGCCAATTCCCGACGGCCACGGTATTTTGCACCACGGCGAGGGCGTTGACCTGCTGCCTGCGAATATCACATTGTCGGGTATGGAAATCCGGCTGATTAACGCTATGAACCATGAACGGGCGTTGCGGACATATATCAACGAGATAAAGCCCCATTACGACTATATTCTCATTGACTGTATGCCGTCGCTCGGCATTATGCCGCTGAACTCATTAGCGGCAGCGGACAGCGTTATTATTCCGTCGCAGCCGTCGTTTCTCTCGGCAAAGGGTCTGGATTTGCTCATGCACTCCATTTCACAGGTCAAACGGCAGATCAACCCCAAGCTGAAAATCGACGGGATTCTTTTTACGATGGTGGATAGCCGTACCAACGAGGCAAAGGAAATCATCGCTTCTCTGCGCGCTCACTACGGCGAGAAAATCCGTGTATTCGGGACGGAAATACCCTTTTCCGTGAGAGCCGCCGAAACCAGCGGCAGAGGCAAGAGCATTTATGCTCACGACAAGAACGGCAAGGTTGCCGCCGCATACCACGCGCTGACAAAGGAGGTGTTGGAGATTGAGCGTAAAAACGAGAGATTTAGGAATGACGCCGTTAGATGACCTGTTTTCTACCGATGAAAGCCGCGCAGATTCACAGCTTGAAAAGGTTGTGACGCTGAATCCCGCTGAAATCTCCGATTTTCCTAATCACCCTTTTAAGGTGCGGCAGGACGACGATATGGCTGAAATGGTCGAGAGTATCAGAAAATACGGCGTTTTAGTTCCGGCTCTTGTCCGTCCAAGAGAGGACGGCGGCTATGAAATGGTCGCAGGTCACAGGCGAAAGTTTGCGGCGGCTTTGGCGGGTGTCGCTGAAATTCCCTGTATCGTCCGTAATCTCACCAACGATGAAGCAACAATCGTAATGGTGGATAGTAACCTGCAAAGGGAAAAGATTTTACCGTCCGAAAAAGCATTTGCCTATAAAATGAAGCTGGACGCTATGAAAAGGCAAGCAGGCAGACCAAGCAAGGAAAATTGTGACCCAGTGGGTCACAATTTAGTTGGGGTTCGTTCTGTCGAGGTATTAGCAAACAATACACCTGATAGTAAAACTCAAATCCAGCGATATATCCGCCTGACCGAGCTTATTCCCTCTGTCCTGCAAATGGTGGACGACGGGAAAATTGCTTTCCGTCCTGCCGTGGAGCTTTCCTATCTTTCCAAAGAACAGCAGGAAGCCCTATACAGCACAATGGAGTGTGAGGACTGTACCCCGTCTTTGGCGCAGGCTATTAAGATGAAAGGGTTTAGCAAGGACGGAAAACTGACTGACGAGGTGATTCTCTCTATTATGCAGGAGGAAAAGCCGAATCAGAAAGAACAGTTCAAAATGCCGAAAGAGCGTATCAGCAAGTATTTTGCGCCGGGGACGCCCGCGCAGAAAATTGAAGATACCATTATTAAGGCTTTGGAACTATATCGCAAACGGCAGCGTGATCGTGAAGCCGAAAGGTAGAATCCTACTAACAAGGGATAACTATACCCTAAAATAAGGCAAGGTGCGGCGGTGTTCGCTTGTTCCCCCTCTCCACACCTCTCCCCCTCAAAAACTACCTGTACTATCCGAAAAAAGAGATATTACAGGGCAGCGATTTTCGTACCTTTGCAGAAATCCGCAAAAATCCGTACAATGAAGCTGCAAAGGAGGTTTGCGAATATGAAAAAAGCAAGGATAATCGCTGTTATAGCGGCATTGATTGTTTCTTTGTCGGGTTGTGCGAATACGGATTACCCGCAGGCGATACAGGACAGTTCGGGCATTGAAACGGTGGCAAGCGAAACTTACGAGCGTACAGAGCCGGAAGAAAGTTCGTCCGCTTCTGTTTCGGAGAGTAAGGAAAGTACCGCAGAGAGTACGGCCGCAGTCAAGGCAGAAACGGAATCGGCACAGGCTGAAAATTCACAGTCTGCCGCAGAACAAAGCCCTGTACCGGGGACGCAATCACCGCAGACCGCTGTTCCAAACAATACGCCGAAGCCTGAAACGCCGAAAACCGTTGAGCCTACACCTGAACCCAAGCCTGTACCGACACAGCAGCCTACGCCGTCCCCTGCGGAAGAAACGCCAAAGGTCGAGCAGCCGCGGGAAACCACACCGGCGCCCGAAGAACCTGCCGTTCCTGAATTTAACATTCAGACTTGGATCGACTATGCCAAAACCTACGCTGTGAGTGTTGGGTTACGGCTTGAAAGCTCGGCGGTTGACTGTTGGGACAATCCCATTACTGCGGGAGCATACAGCACTTGTCTGGAACGGGATATTGCGGGCAGGCTGGATCGGTACAGCCGTGACGAGGATATTACCGATGTCTGGATATGGGCGCAGGAACGCTCCGACGGGAGTTACGATTTGTATATCGGCTACGCCTGAACAAAATCAAAACCGAATATTTCACTATGAACGCACTGTGTAAAAAACACGGTGCGTTTTTTCATTTCAAGGAGGATTTCAAATGAAAACGCAGAAAATCAAAAAATGTATGTCGCTGTTTCTGGCGGCGCTGATGTGCGTTACAACCCTGTGCGGGTTTGGGACGACCGCTTATGCCGCAGAGGAAACCGACGAGGTTTGCCTTGTTTCCTTTCCCCGTGACGGGGACGCCAATTACGGCGGCGAATGGGGACACGGCAGTTACACCTATATGAACGGCTGGAGCATGGCAAGTTCCCGCTATACCACCGTTCGCGCTATGGGTTCGTATGACGGCAATATCTGTTACTGCATTGAACCCGGCGTTCCGCAGGAATCGGGCGACCGCTTCACGAAAAAGGGCGAGAACTTTTGGGATAATTACCCCTCGTCCTACAACAACACCATTTCGCCCGATGATATTAAGCTGTTTATCGGCCGTATCTTTCAGTACGGTTATACGGGTATGATTTCGACCTCTTGGCGTTCACAGAATGAGGGCGGCGACAAGCTGGCTCACGCTGTTGCCACACAGCTTTTAGTTTGGGAAACCGTCGTTGGCGAGCGTGACACCGATTTTAACAAAGTCGGTACAGGCGGCAAGGACGCAATCTGCGATCAGATCAGCACAAATCATCCGCTGTATAGTAGGATTATGAGCTATTACAATTCTATCGCCGCCAGCGTGCAGACCCATTCCAAAGTGCCGAGCTTCTTTGCAAAATCCACAGGCAAAGCAAAAAACATTGAGCTTGAATGGGACGGCGAAAAGTACACCGCCACGCTCATCGACACGAATAATGTCCTTTCCAATTACTCTTTTTCCGCAAGCGTTTCGGGAATCCGTTTTTCTGTAAATGGGAATAAGCTGACGATAACTGCCGACAAAGCGCCGAGCGATACATGACCCGTTAGCAGCCGTTTGTGTTTTTCACCCGGATATTTGCCGTTTTGAACGCGGTAATGTACAGGTGGAAACGAAACGAGAAAGTAACATGGGCGGTACAGAATTTATTTCCTCGCCGAATGGAAATGTAGAAATTGCGAGAGCAGTTGACCGTGAACAATTTTACCGTGTTTTGAGTTCTACTTTGTGTGGTGATAAAAAAGTTAAAAAGCGACGAAACATACCACCGCTCGTTATCAACCGAGCAAAATCCGTTGGAGCTGTCGGTGAAGCGTGGCTTGCCAATCTTGATAACACAATTTCTGAATTGGAAAAGAAATGGCATATTTCTGTTGGAGAAGCAATATCGGGCGGCACGCATGCTTTTGTTGCTCATGCAGAAGGTGAAAATGGAGAAAAATATGTTCTCAAAATTGATATGCCCGAAAATCTTGGTGGCGAATTTTCAAGAGGAATCAAGGCCCTTGAATTAGTAAATGGGCAAGGATACGCAAAATTGTATGATTATGACCTTGATAAAAAGGCCTGTCTATTGGAGCGTTTATTGTAGAACTGTATATTCTCATATCCGCTTGGATTGCAAAATTCTTGCGGATTTTTTTGTATTCTTTTTTATTAAAACACAGGATAAGCCTGCTTTTGGTATAGGCTGTCGTTCGCCGCCCCGGTCAATCTGAATTTCTAAATTTCAGATTGATCGGAGGTAAATGACTATGGACGAGAAGCGTCCAAAACGCAGAAAAGACAAATATAACCCTTACACACTTACCGAAAAAGAGGACAAGCATTTTCTTTCCTTTCGGGACGGACAAGGCGTGTTACAGGAATTGCAGATAACAAAAGAACTGTTCGAGGTGTTGAACCGTTTTGAACTGGACGACCTTTCTATTCTTAATGAATGGGACAGGCATATTGAACATTTTGAGCAATCGGAACAATCCCTAAACCGACGAACCTTTTACAAAGCTGAATCGGTTGAGGATGCCGTTTTGCGTAGCATTGAGTATGAACGGCTACATAGAGCAATTTCCGAACTGCCCGAAACACAAAGACGCAGACTTATACTCTACTACTTTCGGGAATTGACCTATGAGCAGATTGCAGAAATAGAGGGCTGTTCGCACCCCGCAGTCATAAAGTCTGTTCATGCTGCGATTGAAAAAATCAAAAAAATAATTTCTGAATAGGGTTACAAAAATTCCTTTAAGTGAGGATGAGGGCAGAGAGGTACGAAAACTCTCTGCCCTTTATCTGTTGACAGGTGAATGGGCGTGTCCTTTGACAATTAAATACCCATTCATCAAACACATTCCTATTGCTATTGTGATGAGCATAAGCCACATTAGCGGCTGCGCCACGATTTGCAAGAAACAGAAGCAACGAGATTACACCTACTTTTGATTATGCGGTCTTTGGCTTTCTGATTTCAGGCAAGGAGCGATAAACAGTCGGCTATGAGTATCGGGCGGCTCCCGATATGGCGGCGACAGGCAATAGGGACAATGATACTCCCGTCCAGCCACAGTCCGAGCGTGATAAGCGATATTTCGGTCGTGAAGCCGTCGCAGGCAATGGGGGCGGTCGCATGAGAACCATGTGAGGGTGAGATTCCCGTGGAGCTGACAAGCCGCCAGCCGTTTGATGACTTCCCGCAGCAATCCGGGGTGTCGAGGACAAATAGGATTGTTTCTTTATACAAGGTCAACGGCAGGACAGGTCTACTGAAACGGAGAATTGTTTATATCTTTCCGACCTTAATTCTGTTCTGCCCTTGACCTCTACATAGGCGGCTAACCGCCTAAATTTTCAAAGGAGGTCATAACATTATGAATCACACATATTTACGAGGCGATATGTATTACGCCGATTTAGGACACGGGATCGGCTCGGAACAAGAGGGCTACCGTCCCGTCGTTATCATTCAGAACAATGTCGGCAACAAGCACAGCCCTACGGTGATTATCGCTTCTATCACAAGCAAAAAGGACGCAAAGCCGAAACTACCTACCCACTACTACATCGACGCCGAAAACGGCTTGGAATTGCCCTCTATCGTTCTTTTAGAACAACTGCGAACCGTGGATAAACGCCGTTTGGGTGACTTTATCGGTCACTTATCCGAAAAGCATATACACGGTATCAATCACGCTTTAGCGGTCAGTATCGGTCTGATCGAGAGCGTACCGAAAAAGTTAATCCTTTGCCTTTGCAGCGCTTGTGCCGACAATTTCTACGGTACGGGCGCTTATTCTTTACGCAGGATTGACCCGCAGCAGACCGAGAAAGACACCTGCACCTATTGTAATCAGCGAAAAGGATATGACTACGAGATTATCCCGAAGAACCGTTAAGG
>DXYE01000145.1 GCA_019415985.1 Clostridiales bacterium | reverse complement strand
TTCTTCTCCAGCCAGAAGCACCTCAGAACAGGCGGTTCCCTCCGGATAGGGAAGTACCCCATGCTCTTTCACGATAAGGGCATTGCGGAGCGGGACCATAAAAAACACGCCAAGCAACCCGCCAATAAGAGCAATCGCGGTGATTTCCCATAGGCCCGGCTTATCCACCTTGCCCTCCGCCGCCCACAAAAACAGGGCCGGCAGCGTAAAGATGGCACCGGCCGCCAACGACTCGCCGGCCGAACCGATGGTCTGCACAATATTGCTCTCCAGAATAGAATTTTTGCGCATAATGACACGGATGACGCCCATGGCGATGACCGCCGCGGGTATGGACGCCGAAACGGTCATACCCACCCGCAACCCTAAATAAGCGTTTGCCGCGCCAAATATAACGGCCAACAGCACGCCCATAACGATAGAAGTTATCGTAATTTCGGGAGTAATTTTTTCCGCTGGAATATATGGCTTAAAATCTTTGTTATCCATAGTTCTTCATTCCTCTCCGCACGCGTCATAAACAGAATATTGCCGCCGCATTTCAGAATATTTTATTTGCATCTTTCGAGCACGACACATAGCAGCTCGAAAATTTCCGTGGTGGAAGAAATGCTTAGTTTTTCATTTACCGTATGCACGTCAAACATATCCGGGCCAATCGCAATACAATCCAAGCCCTCCATTTTCTGCGCAAACACCGCGCATTCCAGCCCGGCATGGATGGCGGCAATTTGAGGTTTGTGCCCAAACTTTTCGCAAAAAGCATCCATATACAATTGTTGGAGCGGCGAATCCTTTTTAAATTCCCAGGGGACATACCGGCCGGATATGCCGAAGCGGCAATCGTTATAGGAGGCAAACGCCGCGAGCTTGTCCTCCAGATAAGTCAGGGCGGATTTTTTATTGCTCCTCAGAGCGTACTGCAGAACAATTCCGTCCGCTTCTGTCATCAGAATCCCCAGATTCAATGAGGTTTCAACCAAACCGTCTATTTCCGCACTCATGTCCACCACACCGTTTGGCGTCATCAACAGCATGTATAACAGCTTGTCCCGGGCGACAGAGTCCAAAACCTCAAACTCACCGGCCGCTTCCATCGTTAGACGGATCGAACACTGTTCTTCCCTGTCTCCGATCTCCCTTTTTACAACAGAACAATAGTCTTCAAGTACCTGTATAAAACTTTCCGCGTCTGCCGTGACAAGTTCCGCTTTACAGCAAAAGGGAATGGCGTTTCCTTTCGTTCCGCCATTGATTTTTAGGATATCATACGCCGTCGTTTTCCTCGCATGATGCAAAATTCTCCCCGCCAATACGTTGGCATTTACACGGCCCTTATCGATATCAACGCCGGAATGGCCGCCTTTCAAATTTTGGATCTCCAATAGAATTTTCGTACCGCGCACGACTTTTCTATCAAACGGAAGGATCAGCTTACAATCACTGCCCCCCGCGCAGGAAACGGTCAGGATCTCCGCTTCCTCCGCGTCCAGATTGATCATTCTTCTGCCCTTCAAAACGGCGGTGTCCAGCCTTTGGGCTCCAAGCATGCCTATTTCTTCATCGGTTGTAAAAACCGCTTCGATCGGCGGATGGGGCAGATTCCGACTCGCCAATATGGTCATGATCATCGATACGGCAATGCCGTTATCGGCGCCCAGGGTTGTCCCTTTTGCTTTTATAAAATCACCGTCTGTAAAAGCCTCTATCCCGTCTTTTGCAAAGTCCATGGTTGAATCTTCTGTTTTCTGGCACACCATGTCAAGATGCCCCTGGAGAATAACCGGCTCAGCATTTTCATAGCCCTTTGTACCCGGCTTATAGATCACCACATTTTTTGCCTCGTCGCAAACGGCTTGTAAACCGTTTTCTTCTGCAAACCGCATACAGTATTCACTCAAGGCATCCATGTCGCCTGAACCGTGCGGAATAGCACATATTTTTTCAAAGTACCAAAATACCGGCGCTGACTCTATCTGAGTGGCTTTTTTCATCATATACCCTCTTGCATTTTTTATATTATCGCAAATTTCTGTTAGTCTTACAAGATAAAAGCGAAAAATAACATAGCAAAAACCCGTCATGGCAAAACCATGGCGGGTTTTTGTTGGTGGAGTAGCACAAGCCTTATCCGAACATCCGGACGCGCCTCCATCCAGCGCAGCCTCAACCATTTCAAGTGTAACTGTATTCTTGTTGCCGCTGAAATTGTATGTGAGCACCAGCTTATCATCATACAGCCATATAGAATTAACAAAAGTATCTACCAAGCGCCGACAATATTCCGGGTCTTCCGGGTTGCCTCCTTTGAATCGCTCGAGGAAGAAAATCAGTTCGTCCCGGGTTACTTTTCTTTGGTTGATTTCCTCCCGGCTGATACTGGCCTTTAAATCCTCTTTTTGGGCCTCTAACTCCCCCATGCGTTCTTTCATTGTGGCTGTATACAAACCGTCTTCTATGGCCTTTAGAATGCCGTTTATGGCCATTTCTGTCTCCTTGAGGCGGTTATTATAGCTTGATAGGAGCGTGGCCCCTTCCGTGTCCTTGGCCTGGTATTCCATCACCTTGTCGGCAATATACTCTATCATATCGTCCTGCAAGACTGTTTGGATTGTGGTGCGGATTACTTCGGCCTCTATCTTTTCCGCCCGGACGCTTTTCTTAGAACATGAACCTCCGTGCTTCTTGGTGGAGCAGGTATAATAATAAAACTTAGCGCCGTTCCGGCTTGTACCGTGATCCCCTATCATCCCCTTGCCGCACTTTCCACAAAACAGCTTGCCGGACAGAATGTAATTGTAATCCCCCCGCGCTCTGGCGCTGGCTTTTTCTTTCCTGGACAATTTAGCTTGCACCCTCTCCCATAAATCTCGGTCAACAATTTGGGGCATTCCGCCCGCTACGACTATATCTCCCCATACATAGTCACCGATATATCGCCGGTTGTGCAAGATTTTACCGAGCGAATTCTTGTTAAATGGCGTTCCCTTGAACGTAGTGCGCCCCTGGTTATTCAGCGTTTCCACGATATGAGCGTAAGTATGGCCCTGGTCGTACATTTCGTATATAAGCCGAACTGTATCGGCCGCGGGCGGGTCAATAACATATTTCTTGTCCGGGCCGGTTTTATACCCAAGGCAGCGCCCCCCTCCGGTGGCCAAGCATTTCATGGCGTTGTCTGTCATGCCGCGCTTGATATTCTGAGACAGGTTGGCGCTGTAATACTCCGCCATGCCCTCAAGCACAGCCTCTAATATAATGCCCTCTGGGCCGTCCTGCACGGCCTCCATGGCGGATGAAACCTTTACCCCGCACTTCTTTAGCTTGAGCCTGTAAGTAGCGCTGTCGTAGCGATTACGGGCGAATCTGTCCAGCTTGTAGACAAGCACCACCTGGAAGTGTCCCTTTTCGGCGTCGCGGATCATCTTCTGGAATTCCGCCCGGTCATCCGTGCGGCCGGTAATCGCCCGATCGGCATACTCCCCTACTATTGTAATATTGTGCTGCTCTGCATACCGCTTGCATTCGCGAATCTGACCCTCTATGGATTCTTCCCTCTGGTTGTGGCTGCTGTATCTTGCGTAAATTACCCCGTTCATTTTGCCGTCCTTTCCGGGCATAATGCCTCTTGCGTGTTCGGACGGCGTGTGGTATGATAGGCATGGTGTTTATGCCGTACCGTTTGCCGTCCGGCTGATGGTACCCCGTTCGTCCTGGTGGTGCAGGGCGAGCGGGATTTTTTTATTTATTCAGCAACTGAATTTTCTTAAGATTATATTCTTCTTCCGTTATCGCCCCATCGTCTAATAAGCCTTTGTATTTAGCTAACTCGTCTGAAACGGAAACAGATGCACCGCCCCCGTTGATTGCACCTTGGCCCAGTCTTTTGAGTACATCCGCAAGCAGTTTGTTAGTACGTGTACATTCTCCTTTGATTTTGGTCATGACATAAATGAACCAAACCAATAGCGCAATTGCGATAATAGCGACGCAGATGATGATCACCCATAACGCAATCATAGCTCCACCAACCGCTTGACCAAAAGAGTATACCATTCCTGATGAATCTCCCATTTCTGCCCCTCCACTTCCCTTGACAATATATGCCAAGAAATGTAAAATATTGTCGTGGAGGAAATTCCGCCGCTGGGATTTCTACACGCTCGACCGTTCAGGGGTGCCACCCTGGACGGTTTTTTATTTGCTAAAAAGGTAAGGGATCGTCTTCCTCGATAATTTCTAACTCTTTATTATTCCAAGGCTTTAACAAACCGGCTTCGAAAAAAGTTGTCTTGTTGCCACAATAAGGGCAATATCTTGCGTTTCCCGGAATAGGCTTATCATGACCAACGCAATATTCATGAGGCGCCCCGTCTGTGAAAAACATATGCTCACACCTATTAACCGCAATTATGCCACATATATGGCAATAGTCGCTATCGCTTAAAAATTCTTCATTTTCACACACAGGACATTGAATCATTCTACCATTTTCATCCGTCTCTATACCAGAATATTTCATTTCCGGCTCCCCTTTAAAATTTGATAATTTACCATTCCCACATATAGGGCAATATTTTGTTTTAGCTCCATAAAATAGACACTTACATTTATTACAGTATCTTGGATGCGTATAAACTCCATATTTCCTTCTAATATTTAATTCATGCGGTGACACGCGAACGCTATGCCACTCTTTAAAATCAATCAGCCTTCGTTCAGCAGCTAAAACGGATATTTTAAACAATCTAGAAACTGTAGACGCCGTTATACTATCATTCTGTTCTTTTGCTCTCTCGTGAATTAAAATAGGGGGCGCTAGGAAATTTCCGGCAAATGTGTTTGCCTCCCCTTCTAGAATATGGTACGTAACATCATCCAAACCGCCGCGTTCCAATTCTGTGCGTGCGTCATTTAAATGGCCCAAAACTATATGTCCAAGTTCATGCGCTAAAGAAAATCGAATTCTTGTGGCGGGTTTCTGATTGTTATAAACAATCAGATATGCTCTTTCTGGATAATAAAAACACTTTGCATCCTTAATTTTTAGCGGGATATGGCCTTGATTGTATTCATCTAAGGAAACGACCAAAATGGGACGCCTTTTAGCCTTTAAAAATATTTGAAACAAATCAACGGGAAAAGATTCTAATTTCAGATAATTAAAAAATTTCTGTGATTTGTAAAATGCGTCTCGATATTTAAAGAGAGAAGCGCTCATTCTTTCCCTCTTTTCGATAAAAGATACTCAATATAGTTTGAAATCTCCTCATCTTGTTCGGGCGTTATTTCAGAATCCTCCAAACGACTAATCGAACGTAGTTTAGCTTTAGGTTGCTCGCTGCTGTTTTTAGCAGTGGGCATTTTTCTTTTTACAAAGCTAGTGCGGCGCTCGCCTGTAACGTCCGCATCAGCCGCTTCCATCATTGCGCGTGCTCGCTTTAAATCACCGCCGCAAGCCTCAACATAAGACAACGGAATTTGCGCGAGAGCGTCTCCGTCTTGTTCATAATCGACCGGATCGTTGGTGCGACCAAGAAGATAATCCACAGAAACTTGAAAATATTCTGCCAAGATTCCAAGCGTGTCACCGCCTGGGATCGTACCTCGCTTTTCCCAAGTAGCAAAAGTACCGCTGCCCATGTGCAAATCCTTGAGCATTGCGGATTTTGAAATTCCTCGTTCCTTGATGAGCATGGACACACGATCCGTAAAAACGCTCATGCCTATCCCCTTCCTAGCATAATCCACATTTCACAAATGCGAAAATTGGTTATAAAAGAGAATGTCTCACAAACGTGAAAAGCGCTGTTGACTTTCACAAATGCGAGACTTATACTATAGACACACCAGTTGTTTCGCAAAACAGCCAACAAAAAACCAAGCCCCTCGAAAAAACGTTTTTCAAAAAGCTGAACCGGCTTATTCAATTGGCCTCAACACCCATATCATAAGCCAAAAACGACTGGTTGTCAATAAAAACGTGAGAAAAGAGGT
>DXYE01000144.1 GCA_019415985.1 Clostridiales bacterium | reverse complement strand
CGCATCGACAGTTCGCCGGTGGCGACCATAGCGGAAACGGTGGTGCGCAGGCGGGAGTTGTCCACCTGCAGGTTGTTCTGCAGTTCGCGCAGCGTCATGGGACGGCGCTTGACCGCGTTTAAAATAGATTTCTGTAACGGTGTCATAGTTGCTCCTTTAATTTACGTCGCACCGCCATCCGACGGTGCCCTACCCTTATATACATCCACAAAAACGGCCCGCCGGGGCGCTGCTTACAAAGCCAAAGCGCTTGGCGGACCCTTTTCATCTTTGTTACCCTGCCAAAATCACAGGCGCGCGCTCAAAACGCAGACGACCAGCGTGACGACAAAGAAAACGACGCCGCAGATCTTGGTCAGCTTAGCCAGCTTGGCGTCCACGCCGCGCTCACGGCCTGCTGCCATCGTGGCGGAGCTTTCGCCCATGATTGCGCCGGACAGGCCCTGGCCCTTCTGCTCCTGCGCGAGGGTGAAAACAACGATCAACACGGACACGGCGATGAGGACGACGCCGAGAACGATCTCATACCAGTTCATTAGATTAGCACTCCTTCTATTTCTATCCACGCCGTCGTGACGTGAAAAGTCTCATGCACCGTACAGTATAGCATAGTTTGCCGCACGTTGCAAGCGCTTTTTTCACGTTTTGGGTGTAAAATCAGTTTTGCAGCGCAATTTGTTCGCCCTGCACCAGCGGATAGCGGACCAGCCTGTCCCCGTCAAGGTTTTCCCGGTGCATATCGACGGCAGTGATCTGGTGGTTGCCGTAGGTCGTGTAGTAGTAAATGCCCTTGTCAGCGTTGCAGCAGCTTGTGTAGAGCGTGATCTCGTACTTGCCGCCATCCAGCTCACAGCAGCCGCGCTGCTGCTCGACAGCGTGCAGGATGTGGAAGAACTGCCCGACGCTCTCGGCCTCGCTGCTGCCGGATTTCGCGTTCATCCGCACAAAGGCCGCACGCACAAAGCGGGACTGGCTGGACAGATCGCCCGGCAGGCCCAGCGCACCGAGGCCGCGGCTGTAGACGGGCAGGTCAAGGCCGTCCGCAAACGCAACCGCAGGCGTGCGCGGCGAGAGTGCGCGGTAGTTGTTCAGTGCGAAAAGCTGCTGCGGGAACGGCGGATTGTTCGTCAGTACACCGACGGGGTTATCGTAGATGTGCAGGCCGTCGGCGGTGGACTCCACCACGATGCTCCCCGTTTTGTCGGCAATGAGCCAGTGCAGCTGCGCGAGGGGCAGCTGCTCACTGAACGGGATATTGACGATGTTGGTTTTTGCAAGCAGCGTGCGCACCTCGGCCAGCGTCGCACAGCTGCCCAGCAGCCAGGGGATCAGCTCAAACTGGGCGACGTTGCTTTTGCCATCCTGCGCCGGGTGGTAGACTGCATTGCCGACAAAGTTCAGCCCTGCGATGCCCAGGCCCTTCTCATTGACGGCGTCATAGTAGAGGGGGTACTCCCCCGCCACGTAGGCCATGCCGATCATCGCATATTTTGTGCGGAAGTCCCCCATGCAGCGCAGGCTAAACGGGTAGGCCCGCGGCGTAACGGTGACCTCGTCACCGTAGGAAAATTCGTAATCGAGATTGCGGCCAAAGTAGAAACTGTCGGTTGTATAGGTTGCAGCTGTACACATGGTAAACACCCCTTTAATTATAATAGATGCAGCGCGGCCTTCCTGCGTCGAGAGCGTAAGGGCGGACATGGTTCGCCCACGGCACATAGCGGCCGCCGCAAGGTTCACGGGTCGATGGTGAGCATCGGCCCCTGCATTTTCAGTGTGGTTTATATTGTACCACACCCTGCGCGGGATAATCCACCGCCAAATTGTAAACAATGCGTCCTTGCCGAATCCAACGCCATCACAAAAAAGCTTGCGGCGTATAAAAATCTCCCGGTAACAGAAGTGAAATTACCGGGAGAAGGAGAAAACAAAAACGCTGCAAGCCCAAAAAAAGGCTTGCAGCGGTGCTTTCTGGCGTCCCAGAGAGGATTTGAACCTCCGGCCCCACGCTTAGGAGTATGGCTTACCAAATGTCCCGCAGCGCCGTGCAGCGGCGACGGGCAAAATCACTCAATGAGCTGCAGATCAAATTGGCTACACTCATGCCGAAGGGAGGTTAAAGAAACGATGAAGCCTACATACAAGAGCAAGGAGCTTCTTCCTCTTTCGGTGATCGACGCCGCCCGTGATGGGGATTCCCAGGCTGTGGATCAGGTGCTTCGGTACTATGAGGGCTATATCAACAAGCTCTGCACCCGGACACTTTACGATCCTGACGGCCAGCCCCATGTTCGGGTGGACGAATACATGAAGCGCCGATTGGAGATCAAGCTCATTCATTCCATTGTCAGCATGAGTTGACAAGCCCGGTCTGAAAGCGAAAACAGCTTACCCTTTCCCTGTTTCCTCTCTTTCGTGGCCGGAGGCAGCACCTTGACAAAGAAAGCCCGTTGGGAGGCCAACGCCGCAGTATAAGGCAAACGGATACATTCCTGTTTGTGCCGAGCCATATATTACATCTTATATTTTTCAAGAGCAGGAATTACAATAGAAGGGAAATGAAAAAAGTAAAAGAAAAATTTCTAAAGTTAAATCCTTTTGGGTTACTCAGTTGTATATTAAGTGTAAGGCGTTTTACACATGGAAGGCGGTGACACGGTATCGAAGATTTCATACTAATTAAAAAAATCCAGTCGGGTGACACAGATGCATTTGAGATAATTGTCCGAAAATATTATCAGTCAATTTATCTATTTTGTTGTCGGCGATTGAACGGCGATCCAGATACCGCCGCAGATATTACACAAGATGTTTTCTTGAAATTGTTGGAGAATATTCAATCAGTACGAAAGATCGGGAAATTTCAAAACTACCTGCTAACGATTGCTGTTAATACCTGTAACAATTATACTAAGAAAGCAAAACCCCTGTATATGGATTTAGAAACTCTTGAAGATATAGAAGATACTGATAATGCCTTTGAAAAAATTGAGCTTAACGAACTTAAAGCGCAAATTCAATATGCAATCAACACATTACCGGACTATCAAAAAGAGGTCATCATTTTACGATTTTATTATGATTTGAAAATCCGAGAGATTGCAACCATTACAAAAGCTAGTGTTTCTACTGTAAAATCTAGGCTCCAACAGGGGATTAAAAAACTGGAACGATATTTGGCTGATTTTAGAGGAGGCGATAATGTATGACCCAAAAACAAAATGGTGTATTAGAATGGTTGCAGAGTTGTGAAACGCCTGCTCCATCTGAACCTAAAATTAAAGCAGTAATCGTAGCTGGAAAAAGTTACATGAATAGTTCTGAATTCAATAAAAATTCAATGCGAGATATTATATTGAACCAACTTCAATTTCTGCCGCTTTCTTTCTGGATTGTTCAAATAATACTCACTATATGTGCAGTATTATTAGCATGTATCCTGGGCCAATGGAGGGTTCCATTTTATTATCCATTGACAATCCTTGCAGTTATGGTTCCATTCCTTGCGTTATTAGGTGCAATAGAAATATCTAAAAGCAACATCTATGGTATGTGGGAAATTGAACAGTCTAGTAGAACAACGCTGGTAAAAATTGTAGCAGGTCGTATGCTGATTATTGGAGTAATCAACCTTTTCCTAATAACAGTCATTTTAATTTCAATGGCATATATTTACCAGAAATCAATGATTGAAATGGTGTTGTATGGTTTGATTCCATTTAATATTTCTTGCACTTGTTATCTTTTTATATGTGCGAAAAGCAGGACAAACGATAGCTTGTATCATTTAATCGCTTGTATGATTTTTCTTTCTGGAACATTTTCTCTTGTACTCCATCAGCGATTTATATTTGAAGCGTCTATGTTCTGGGGATGGATTGGATTTTATGTGTTATCTATTATCCTATTAGGGAAAACACTTCAACTGTACTTGAAAAAAGAAAAAATGATTGGAGAATTGATATGGAACTTACAATAAATGATCTTTCAAAAGAATATGGAAGAAAAAAAGCTGTAAATCATTTCAGCGCAAAATTAACAAATGGTGTTTATGGTCTACTCGGGGCAAATGGTGCGGGCAAGACAACTTTAATGCGAATTATTTGCGATGTCCAAACTGAAACGAAAGGAGCCATTTTTTTTAACGGGAAAAACATTCATGATTTGGGCGAGAAATATCGTAATATCTTAGGCTACCTGCCACAAAATTTTGGCTATTATCCTAACTTTACAGCGTATAAATTTTTGATGTATATCTCTGCAATAAAGGGGCTGCCGCCTAAAAAAGCCCATAATCGCACAATGGAGCTGTTGCAGGTTGTTGATCTGCTCACACAGAAAAACGAAAAAATCAAAACTTTTTCCGGCGGTATGAAACAACGCTTGGGAATTGCTCAAGCATTACTAAACGATCCCCGTATTTTGATTTTGGATGAACCTACAGCTGGACTTGACCCGAAAGAGCGGGTGCGGTTTAGGAATCTGATTAGTTCTTTGGCAGAAAATAGAATTGTAATTTTGTCCACTCACATTGTTTCTGATGTTGAATATATCGCAAATGAGATTCTGATTATGAAAAATGGCGAGTTAATTCAACATGGTTCTCCAGAAGAAATTTTGAAGCCGATTGAAAAATGTGTTTGGGAATGTGATGTATCTCGAAAAGAGGCCGAAGAATTAGAATTGAACTATGTAACAGCAAATCTGAAACATAATAATGGTGCAGAACGGCTGAGGATTATTTCTCAAGAAGCACCATGCAGAACCGCTTGGAATGTTGATCCAACATTGGAAGATTTGTATTTATACTATTTTGCGGAGGTATCCGAGCATGAATGAAATGATAAAAGCAGAACGAAATAAAATATGTTCGAGAAAGCAAACACGAATGTTGTTTTTAGCTGGTGTGGTTCTTATCGTTGCCTATTTTTTCTTTTTTCAATTTAATTATCAAAATGTTTTCTATGATTATGACCTTGAAAAAATGGCATTAGCAAGCGGTTTTACAGCCATTGAACAACGGAAGGAAGTAGCAGAAATATTTGAAGGAAAACTCTCTCAAAACACATTACTTACTATGCAAGAAAAAATCGACCAAGCAAAACAAGCAACTGTTGGACAAGATGAAAATTCTGCTTTTTCTGCTGTTCATGTTTATCGTGACCAAGCGGCGATTCTGGAATATTTGACAAATTCTGATGGTAGTTTTAAGTCACTCGAAACAGCATATCCAAATAGTCCAACTGTGACTTTAGGATATTGCGATGGCTGGGATAAGCTATTATCTGGAATGGGGAGCATCTTGTCCATAATGATATGTTTAATTGTTGTAATCACTCTATCTCCTGTTTTCTCAGAAGAGTATGCACTTCATACAGATAGCATTATTTATTCGGCTCGGTATGGCCGAACCAAACTCACAACTTCAAAAATTATAGCGGCCTTGGAAGTTGTAATTGGCGCATACCTCTTGTATTTACTGCTAAATTTAGTTCTGTATGGCTGTACCTATGGGTTACAGGGGTGGAATGTAAGCATTCAATCTTCATTACATTATGCTTCTTCAATATATAATTTGACCTTTTTGCAAATGTTCTTTATCTCTGTAATATTGAATATTTTTGGGATTGTAGCCTTGACAACTATTACATTGTTTTTAAGTGCTCAAATGAGTTCTCCTGTTACAGCGCTTATTACTTCTTGCGTCATCTGCTTCTTGCCAGTTGTGTTTGATTTTAATGATAGCCTTCCTGTTTTACAAAAAATGCAGGAAATTTGCCCGATTTTTATGCTTCATACAAACGGTATATTTTCTGATATGAAAACATATTTCGGTATGAGCCAGCCGGTCTTTATGATCATCCTTAATGTTGGATTGATATTCGTATTTTATAGACTAACAAAAAATGTATCAAAGAAACATCAAGTTACGGGGTAATTTTGATGAAAGAGACAAGTTGGGTCAGAAATTTGAGACAGCCTTCTATGCCAAGCCTGATCTCCGCAATGTCCGTCCGCCGGAAGAATCGGCAAAATCGGAGCCTGCGACCCTGGACCTTGAAAGCCTTGTGGAGCAGCTTCA